>CAKTZN010000072.1 GCA_934635545.1 uncultured Oscillospiraceae bacterium
GGACTCTCAACGATAATATTCCGAAAAGCCATACTCAAACCTCACTTTCTGCAAAACGCCATGCGCGGCTCTTTCTCGACCTTGTGGTATTCGCCCAGTACATCCACGGTAAACTTTTCCAGCTTTTCCAGAGTTTTGATCCCCATGCTTCTGATCTCGTAGCTGCTGTCATGGGTACGGCAGGCAATAGCTGCCGTATTGATATTCGCGCTGATATAGTACAGCATTTCCTGCTTTGTTTCGTAGGTGTCGGGAAGTGTGCTTTCCTTCTGCGCTTTGGAGAGCGTTAAGCCCCTTTGTGATGTGACACGTATCAGGTCATTAGGATAGAGAGAGAACAGGAAGTCCTCGGCGTCCATTTCTTTCCATTCCACATAAGGCTTTCCGCGGGTACACGCCTTGTTGGGCAGCTCCTTTTTCAGCGTGTCGGCAATATAGATGGGCACAAAGTAATAACCGTCGTTCTCCACATGGAACACATCGATACGCACCATACTGTCGTTGTCCGCTACACCGGTTCCCTTCAGAACGGGAACATTCAGCGTCGTGGGTTCACACAGCTTGACCTTATTGACGACAGGGCCGGGTGTGCCGTCGCTTTTCGGCTTATGGAAGGGCGCGGCAAAAGCTTTTGCCCCGTTGCCGCCGTGCTTTTTCAGTTCCTCTTTCAGCGCCTCGTAGAGCAGGCGGTCGCTCTGCGGCATATAGTAGTTGGCGATCTCGCCGGTCTTGGGGTCAAGCTTCAGGTCGGTCAACGCGCGCTTCACGACCACAACGCCGTCTTTCAGCGCCTTGGGACTCTTGACCGTCTCCTTGTGCGCCGCACCCGTCACCTTGCGGCGGGGCATACGGGACACAAAGAGCTTTCGCACCGGAATGTCGCCGTTGACATACACAGGGAATCGCTGGGAGATCACAGCGCGGCGGGGATCATCGCCCAGACGGGCTTCCAACTCCCTGCGGAACTCCGGCCATGGATAGGGGAACTGCCTCAGCACTTCGCCGGTGTGCTGGGAAACCGCCATACTGCCCGCCTCTGTCTGTACATACTCACATTCCCGCAGTGCGGCATAACGGCTCACCTGCTGGATCATTCCGTCTGTTGTGCAGGCGATCACCAGCGCATCCACTGCGTGGTGCAGATCCCCGTTTTCGCGGATCTTGGCAATGCCCCAGCGCTTGCGCATATAGGAGGTAACAGCGCCGTTGACGGCCGTCACATGCTTCTTTCGCCCGCTGGCAAAATCGGCAAATTCCAGATGGTCACTGATATAGTTCAGCAGGAAGCGGGACATGGTTTTGGTGTCCTGCAAATTCCGCTCCTTGAACTTCTTTTCGTCCTCAGCAGTAATGGTCTCCTTCAGCAGCCGCTGCTTTTTCCTGAAATCGCGGATACTGCTCTCCACCCAGACGATGAAATCCTCCCGCCGCTTGCCCTGCAAATACTGCAGCGGCAGGCGGTTGCTCTTGTTGCGGTTCTCCTCCGTGAATACCAGCACCTTGTTTTTATAGCCGTCGTCAAAGGAGATGCTGTACGGAATGATATGATCCACCTCCACATACCCCGGCTCAAAGAGCCGCTCAATGGAGATATGCTTTTGGGAATACGCGCACTCGCCGTGCTGTTCCTCCCACAGCTTGAATTTCACCAGATCCTGTCCCGTGGGGCGTTCCTTGCCGTATTCTGTGCGGATACGCTCCATGAGCTGTTCGTTGTGGGTGCGATTTTCGTCCATATCCTTTTTCATCTTGCTGCGCTCTGCAAAATCGCGGGCCATCTCCCGTGCCAGCTCGATGTTGATAAAGGTCGGACTGCTGCCGCGTTCCCGGATAATGGCGTTAAGGACTTTCACCGTTTGCGAGATCGCGCGCCGCACAACAGGGCTTGTCACATCCGCGAAATCATCCTCCGTAGGGTGGAGAAGGCGCGTCCGTGTTTCACCGTCATGTCCCTTGAAATCATATCCCGCAGCGGCGCAGGCTTCATCGTATTTCATTCCTTTTTCCAGAAAAGGAATCAGCTTATCGCAGGCCTTTACGGAAAGGTGGCCGAACTTGCTAAAGCTCATCGTCTCGGCAATGTCGATCTCCATCTCCGACAGACCGACCGCAGCCAGACGGGGACGGATATTGACGGAAGTCTTGTACGTGGAGAGAACGCGTCCCAGCTCATTTTTCTGCTGACGGGTCAGCCCGTCAAAATGGTTTTTGGAAAGCTTGTTGAAAGCCGCCCGCATTTGGTGATAGGCTCTGAGATAGCAGAACTTTGTTTTCTTTTCCGCCTCCTCATAGTCCTCCGCATTCTTATAGGACACCGCGTTAAACGTCGTACCTGCTGGGATTCCCAGCTCTTTGCGAATGCGAGAGAAATTAAGGTCCTTCGTCTTATGTGCCAGCGCGATAAGCGCCTCCCGCTGTGCGCCGGAAAGCGGACTGCTTTCGCCGCCGCAGATCAGTCGCAGGTGGTTGACATTCTGGAGCAGCGTAAAATACTCAAAGGAATAGCTGGCCTTTGCCGCGCGCGGCTCTCCCGTCTCCAACGTACACTTGCCGATCATCTTCTCGATCTGGCTCCCTCCATAGGGGCTGCCCTGACCGGGGCCTTCATCAAAGGAGCGCTGACTCAGGAGTATTTCCAGATACTGCTCCTCCAGTTCCGCCGCCGCGAAAGGCTGTCCCCACTCGCGCTGGGCCTTGAAGATGGCGCGGACTTCTTCCTCCACCATGTCCCGCCCCACGGTCGCAAGGTATTTGCCGCCTTTGTTCCGCTTATTGGTGCTGTACTGCGGGTCTTTCAGCAGCATTTCGCCCACTGTGCGGTAGCCCTTTTCGGACATGCGCGCACGGTTGGCCGTTACGGCGGCAAGCAGCTCACCATCCTCCTTCGATGTGCCGGACTTGCGGTTGGACTTGAAACCGCGCCGCTGCGCAATGTGCAGAAGGATACGGGCAAACCCGATGCTGGACACTGGGGCGTCCAGCGCCTTGACGCGCAGCGCGTAAATATCCTCCAGCTTTCCCTCAAAAAGGGTATCCAGTTCCGCTTGGGAAACCACATTTTCCGCCGCAAGAAGGCAGCGGATGCGTTCCAAACGGTGCTGGTGCCGACGCAGACGGCGGCGCGCACTTCGAGCTTCCCGCCGGGGTGCGGCCAGAGAATCACCTGTTTTCGGCTGCTCGGCGGCGTCAAAAACGCGGGAGCCCATGTTGATGATGCCGAAAGGTCTGTCCTCTCCGTCCAGAGCGACGACCGCCCAGCCTACCGATGCGATACCAATGTCAAAACCGATGGCGTATGGATACATAGCATGTCCTCCTCATACTCCCGGATAGAGATAACGCCCCGCTTACGCGAGGCGTTAGAGCTCTGCGGTGTACTACCTTATCATAGTAACCTGCATAGTTCTTGGTATGGTATAAAGAACTATAACCAATATAGCATGAATTTTAACGAATTGCAAGAACTTTGTATATTTTTCTCTATTTTGCTGCTATGCTGCGGACGACGTCTCCACCGGGAACTGCCGTCCCGTGTGGTCGATGGTGTAGTCCCCCGTCAGGATCAACTGGCTGATAGGCACCACGGTGTAGCCGTCGTTGATGAGGTATTCCAGAATCCGCGGCAGCGCCTCCGGCGTGTGCAGCGCCGCGTTGTGGAACAGCACGATGCTCCCCGGCTGCACCCTGGTCGTCACCCGCTGATAGATGGTATCGGCATCATAGTCCTTCCAGTCCAGGGAATCCACATCCCATTGGATGGGCTCCATGCCCAGCGAACGGACGGCGGAGATCACATGGTCATCATACTCGCCGTAGGGACAGCGGATCAGCGTAGGACAGCAGCCGGTGACTGCCTCGATCTTATCGCAGCTCACCTGAATGTCCGCCACGATCTGGGAGGTGCTGAGGCTGTTATAGTGATCGTGGTGGTCGGAATGGCTCATGACCTCGTGGCCCGCGTCGTGAAGGGCCTTCACCGATTCCGGATATTTATCCACCCAATCCCCCACCACGAAAAAAGTGGTCTTCACGTTATACCTCGCCAGAATGTCGATCAAATGCTGGGTATCCTCGTTGCCCCACGCGGCGTCAAAGGAGATGCTGCACAGCTTCTCCTTCCGCTCCACCGAATAGATGGGCAACTGCCGCTGGGTGGCCGCCGCCGTGCGCGACGCGGGATACAGCGTCACATAGAAGATGCCCGCCGCCACCGCCAGCGTACACAGCACCGCCAGCACCCGCCGGTGCAGCAGGAATATCCGCACCCGTTTCTCTTTCATACGATCCCCGTCCTTTCTGGTGTCCAGCCTATGCGCCAGCGGAGCGAAAAAGAAGTTTTCCCTTGACAAACGGAGTCCGCTTCGCTATTATGTAGTTAATCTACATATGTAGCAATTCTACATATAAAGGAGGGCAACCATGGAATTTGACAAGACGCTGACCTCCGGCAGCACAAAGCTGCTGCTGATGAAGCTGCTGGAGCAGCAGGACATGTACGGCTACCAGATGATCGAGGAGCTGCGCCGCCGGTCGGATCATACCTTCGACCTGAAATCCGGCACGCTGTATCCCCTGCTGCACACGCTGGAGCAGGCGGGCTGGGTGACAGCCCGCGAGGAACCGGCAGCAGGTGGCCGCACCCGGCGGTACTACCACCTGACCGGTTCCGGCCGGGAGCAGCTCGCCGGGAAGGAGGCGGAATGGCGCAGCTACGCCGCCGCCGTCACCAAGGTGCTGGAGGGAGGTGCCTGCTGTGTCGGAGCGGTTTGACAGCTATCTTGCCCAGGTGGATGAACAGATCCGCTGGCCGCGGGTGCGTCCCGCCCTGCGGCATGAGCTGATGGGCCATCTGGAGGAGCAGCGGGACGCCTGCCTGGCGGACGGCATGGACGAGCCCTCTGCCGAGATGGAGGCGGTGCGGCAGATGGGCGACCCGGTGCTGATCGGCCAGCAGCTTGACGCGGTGCACCGGCCCCGGCCCCAATACGCGCCGCTGCTTCTGGCGGCGATGCTGACGGTGTGCGGCACGCTGATCCGTATCCATATCGGCGGCGCTTCCCCTGCCAGATCCATTACCGCCGCAGCGCTGGGCTTTCTCCTGCTGCTGGTGGCTTACTTCTCCGATTACCGCAGGCTGGTGCGGTACGGCGGATGGCTCTATCTGGCCACGGTGGTGCTGGGCTATGCCGCCCGGCAATGGTGGCCCTGGATTTTCCAGAGCGGCCGTCTCTTCCAGTATGTGTCGCTGCTCTTCCCCCTGGCGGGTACGCTGGCGGCATGCGCCCTGCGGGGCAAACGCCGGGGCTTCTGGCTGTCGGGGCTGGCCTATGGGCTGCTGCTCTGGCTCAGTTACCGGATGACCTACGCCCTGGGTACGCTGCTGTTGATCCTCTGCGGCGCAATGACGATGCTGGCCGCCATCCGTCAGAACTGGTGGTCGGTGCGGAAAAAGCCCGCCGCGGCGCTGGTCATCACGGTTTCTGCGGCGGCGCTGGCCGCGCTGACGTGGGCCCGGTGGGATACGCTGCTGTTCGCGCTGGGAATGGATCCCCAATACTATCCCTACGCCTTCTCTGATACTGTCGTCCGTCAGGTGCTGGAGCTGGCGCCGAATTGGGGCAGCGCCGACCTCCCCCTGGGGCTTACCCAATCCTTTGCGTATCTGAGTTTCACCGCCGACGCCTCCGACTACCTGCTGACGCTGCTGATCTGCCAACTGGGCCGTGTCCCCTTCCTGCTGCTGTGCGGCGCCTTTGTGCTTCTGCTGATCCTTCTCTGCGTCCGATGCCTGCGGCAGCTCCGGGGCAGCGGCGGTGTGCTGGCCGCGGCGGTGTTCCTGACCCTGGCGGCGCAGTTTGTCAGCAGCGTGCTCTTCAACTGCGGCATTCGCCTCTTTGTGGCCTATTTCCCCTTCGTGATGGGTAACCTCAACACCGTCATCGACCTGGCGCTGCTGGGCGTGGCCCTGTCGGTATTCCGGCAGGCCGCCTGCCCCGAGGACGTGCCCCAGACACCCACACGCGCATAAAAAGGAAGTCCTCCCATGGGAGGACTTCCTTTTTCTCTTTCCGTCACCGCACGGGGATGATCTGGTCGCCGAAGCGGATGTGATCCACCTGCGTCACGTCGATCGGCGCGGCAAAGCGTCAAAAAAACTCCTCCGAAAATCGGAGGAGTTTTCCTATTGAATACCCTCACGGGGTCACTTTCTTTTGCCGCGCTCCTTATAGACGCCCTCCCGGCACTGGATACTGCGCAGCGCGGTGCGGGTAACGCCCAAAAGTTGATCCATCTCCTCGGCGGCGTTTTCGTAGGTGTCCCCCTGGTGGTGCACCAGTATGTAGTCCGCCTCCCGGATCTGTCCGGCAGCCGCCCGGCAGAAGCTGCGGACAGGCGCGGCCAGCGCAAACACCCAGATGGGGGAGCAGATGGTCACATGCCGATAGGCGGACAGGTCGATGTCCACCGGCTGAATGGGCATGGCCCACTTGTGCATGCCGTAGCGGCCGCACCACCAGAAGCCCAGCGTGCCCTCCGTCCGCTCCGTGGCCTTGATCTCGTAAACAGCCGCACCGGTGCGGTTCGCCTCCTCATAGGCCACCTTCCGCACATAGCCCATGCGGGAGAAGAACACCACCAGCCGGGTGGGGTCGTCGCCGATGTGGGGATAGTCCGCCCTGTTGACGGTAAAGGCCTCCTGCTTGCGGAACACCCACGCCGCGTAACCGGCCGCCGCCTGGCAAAGGCCAAAAATAAAGTAGGCGGTGGACATGAAGTTCAGCGGGAACATATAGAACTGAATGCCGATCCACAGCATCAGCGTCACGCCGAAGATACCGCCCAGCACCGCGCCCGCCCTCTTCCGGGCCAGCAACAACGCCGCCGCGGTCAGGTTGGTCAGGCCGTTGACGATCAGCAGCGCCCAGCCGGAGAAGGTGAAATCCTGAAACACCACCTCCGCGAAGGGCAGCACCTGAAAATAGGGCAGCATGGCATCCATGCCCACGGTCTTGCCGCTGGGATCCAGCAGCATCATCAGTGCGCCGCCCACCGCGCCGATGCCGATGAACAGCGTCCAGAAGATGAGGATGCGGCGGGCGGTCTGATATCTTGATCTCTGTTGCATATATTTCTTCCTTACCTCTCATGGATATCACAGCACCTATTCTATACGCCTGGCCGCCCTTTGCATAGGTGCATTTTTCATCATTTTGTGGTCATTTTATAGCCCATGCCACGGTGTATCTTCAAGGGGTGGTGATGGCAGCGTATGCGGCGGCAAAATTTTCTCCACTACGGCAAGCATACCAGACATAGAGCAGCAAGGAAGGCATTGATTTGAGGTCAAATCAACGCCTTCCTTTTTATAAATAATTATTTATTATTAAAATGTATGTCCTTTCCACCTGTTTTACGCCACTTTTTCACCTTCCACTTTGCCCCAAACGCAGTCGCTTCACCGATCCGCCTTCCACTTATCTTCCACTTTCGCGCGAAAAAGTAAGGGAGAGGTTTCATACCTCTCCCTTATCAAAAAGTCCTATTTTACTTACCAAAATACCGGTTCAGCAGACCCTCGAAAGCCTTGCCGTGACGGGCCTCGTCGCGGGCCATCTCATGGACGGTGTCGTGGATGGCGTCCAGATTGTACTGCTTGGCCAGCTTGGCCAGCTCGAACTTGCCGGCGGTAGCGCCATTCTCGGCGTCCACGCGCATCTGCAGGTTCTTCTTGGTGCTGTCGGTGATGACCTCGCCCAGCAGCTCGGCGAACTTGGCGGCGTGCTCGGCCTCTTCCAGACCGGCCTTCTCCCAGTACATGCCGATCTCGGGATAGCCCTCACGATGGGCCACACGGGCCATAGCCAGATACATACCTACCTCAGAGCACTCACCCTCGAAGTTGGCACGCAGACCGTCGATGATCTCCTTGCGGACCTCCTCGGGCACGTTGTCGCCGAACACCTTGCCGACGCCCACCACATGCTCCGCGGCCCAGGACTTCTCCTCAGCCTGCAGGGTGAACTTCTCGCCGGGAACGTGGCACACCGGGCACTCAGCGGGGGGAACATCACCTTCATGAACATAACCGCAAACAGGGCAGACCCACTTCTTCATAACAATTTACCTCCATTGTTTTAATTAAATATTTGTTTTGCTCTTATTTTGACGCCGTTCTTGTCCAAAAAACGGCCATTGTCAACTGATTTTTTCCTTTGCCAGACACGCGTTGCACCGCCCGAAGAAGGTGACGCTGTATCCCTCCTCCCAGCCCACCTGGGCCAGATCCGGAGCGTCCACCGGGATGGGCGGCAGGTCGATGACCGCGCCGCAGGTGCGGCAGATAAAGTGCCCATGGGGGGCAACGTTGCCGTCATAGCGATCCTCGCCGTTCACGCACCCGATGACCTGCACCGCGCCCTCGCTGCGGAAGCGGGCCAGATTGCGGTACACCGTGGCCAGCGACAGGTCGGGGATCTGGGGCTTCAACTGGGTGTATACCCATTCGGCCGAGGGATGGCATTTGGTGGAGCGCAGGCATTGCAGGATGGCCTCTCGCTTGGGACTGTATCGTGTGGCCGCTTCCATCTTGCGCTCCTCCTTTCTTAATTGCTAACGATTATTGTTTGCATTAGTATAGTACCACACCTATCCGGATTTGTAAAGAGGTTTTTTGAAATTTTTTCAAAAATATTTTTTCCACAAAAACCTCTGAAAATTCTCCGGCATTTCCCGGGCCCTTTTTCTATGCAGACGCGGAAAAATGTGCTATACTGTTGCCACACCCTTTCAAAGGAGGCCGCGCCATGCACCTTTTCGACCATCTGCACACTGTGAACACCCATCGCCGTCTGGTGCGGCACTACTGCCTGAAGCTGGGGCTGGTCTGGCAGGGCCTGACCCACGATCTGAGCAAATACAGCCCCACCGAGTTCTGGCGCAGCGTGAAATACTATCAGGGCTACCGCAGCCCCAACGACGCCGAGCGCATCGC
>CAKTZN010000073.1 GCA_934635545.1 uncultured Oscillospiraceae bacterium
GTGATGAAGCTGGCCATGATCCGGGTCTATGACCGCCTGCGGCGGGAGAATTTGCAGGCCAGGCTCATCATGCAGGTGCACGACGAGCTGATCGTGGAGTGCCCGGAAGCGGAGCGGGAAGCCGTGGAAACGTTGCTGCGGCAGGAGATGGAGCAGGTGGCGGCGCTGGCCGTTCCCCTGATCGCCGAGGCTCACAGCGGCAAAAACTGGCTGGAAGCCAAGGGATAAGTAGGGGCGGGGTAAGCCCTTACGCTTCCTGTCCCGTCATTCCGAGCCAGTGCGCACACTGGCGTGGGAATCCGCCCCTCCTTACACGGCGGCATCCAAAAATCTGAAAAGCAAGGTAAATAGAATGGAAAAAATACACGTATCAATCGTGCCCATGAACGCCGATCATCTGGACGAGATCGCGGCGCTGGAGCGGGTGTGCTTCTCCCGCCCGTGGTCGCGGAATATGCTGGCCGAGGAGCTGGAGAACCAGTGCGCCGCCTTTCTGACGGCGCTGGACGCCGTGACCGGCAAGGTGGTGGGCTATGCCGGGCTGCTGGTGGCAGCGGACGAGGGCTACATCACCAACGTGGCGGTGTTTCCGGAATACCGCCGCCAGGGCATCGCTGGGCAGCTTTTGAAGGTGTTCTGCGACTTCGCCGCGGGGCAGCATCTGGCGTTCCTGACGCTGGAGGTGCGGCCCAGCAACGCCGCGGCCATCGCCCTCTACCAGTCCTTCGGCTTTACGGAGCGGGGGCGGCGGCGCAACTACTATGACCTTCCCAAGGAGGATGCTTTGATCCTGACCCGGGATTTTGAGGAGGCGAACGTATGAACATACTGGCTTTTGAATCCTCCTGCGACGAGACCGCCGTGGCGGTGGTACAGGACGGCCGCAGAGTGCTGTCCGACGCCATTCTCTCTCAGGCGGACATGCACGCCCTCTATGGCGGCGTGGTGCCGGAGATCGCCTCCCGCAAGCATGTGGAGGCCATCGCCGGCCTGACGGATCAGGCCCTCCGTGACGCGGGGCTGACGAAGCGGGACATCGACGCGGTGGCCGTCACCTACGCGCCGGGCCTCATCGGCGCGGTGCTGGTGGGCGTCAGCTTCGCCAAGTCCGCCGCCTGGGCGCTGGGCGTGCCGCTGGTGCCGGTGCACCATGTGCGGGGCCATATCGCCGCCAACTATCTGGCCTTTCCGGAGCTGGAGCCGCCGTTCCTGGCGCTGGCCATCTCCGGCGGCAACACGCTGATCGTGGATGTGGCGGACTACACCGACATGAAGGTGCTGGGCGCCACCCGTGACGACGCGGCGGGCGAGTGCTTCGACAAGGCCGCCCGTGTGCTGGGCCTGCCCTATCCCGGCGGCAAGCCCATGGATCAGCTTGCCCAGCAGTCGGCGGGCGGCGTCTATACCCTACCCCGTGCCCATGTGGACGGCGCGCCGCTGGACATGAGCTTCTCGGGCTTGAAAACCGCCGTGGTGAATCTGGCCCACAACGCCCAGCAGAAGGGCGAACCCCTGGACGAGCCCGCCCTGGCCCGGGACTTCACCCAGGCCGTCAGCGACGAGCTGACGGAGCGGGCGGCCCTGGCGCTGGAGCAGACGGGCCGCACCGTGCTGGTGGCGGCAGGCGGCGTGGCCGCCAACTCCATCATCCGCGCCGACCTGCAAAGGCTGTGCGAAAAGCGGGGCGTGAAGCTCTATCTGCCGCCGCTGAAATGGTGCGGCGACAACGGCGCCATGATCGGCGCCCAGGGCTACTATGAGTACCAGTCCGGCGTCCGGGGCGACATGACCCTCAACGGCTACGCCACCATGGAGCTGGACGCCGTGCGGTTCTGAGACTGTTTGCCGCGGCGGCGCGCGGTGCGCACGCAAAATAGGGGAGCGCTCTTGCGCTCCCTCTTCTTTTGTGGCATAATAGCGGGGAATGAAGAAATCGTAAAAAGGAGGACACCATGCTGTATCATATTCTTGCCATCGGCGACGTGACCAGCGAGGACGGCCTGAAGCATCTGCGCCGCCATCTTTCGCCGCTGAAGAAGCTGAAAAGCATTGATTTTACCGTAGTCAACGGAGAGAATATCTCCGGCACCGGCCTGACCCCCGCCCAGGCGGACGAGCTGTTTGCCGCCGGGGCCGACGTGATCACCCTGGGCAACCACACCTTCGGCCGGGTGCAGATCGCCGACTATCTGGAGGATAACCGCTACATCCTGCGGCCCGCCAACTTCTCCGGCCGGATGCCGGGCCGGGGCTGCGGCGTGTACGACTGCGGCAAGCTGCGCATCGCCGTCATGACCCTGATCGGCCGGTGCGACCTGGACTGGAAGGCCGCCGACCCCTTTACCACGGCGGACAAGCTGCTGCGGGAGCTGGACGAGAAGGAGAAGCCCACCTTCACCCTGCTGGACTTCCACGCCCAGGCCACCAGCGAGAAGCTGGCCCTGGGCTACTATCTGGATGGCCGCATCAGCGCCATGTGGGGCACCCACACCCATGTGCCCACCGCCGACGAGCGGGTGATGCCCAAGGGCACCGGCTACATCACCGACCTGGGCATGACCGGCGCCATCGAATCGGTGCTGGGCATCCCACCGGAGCAGTCCATCGAGTCGTTCCTGGGGGGACTGGCGGGGCGCTACCGCTTTGCCGACGGCCCCTGCAAGGCACAGGGCTGCATCTTCACACTGAACAGCGATACCGGACTGTGCAACGCCGTGGAGCGGGTGGACATCCGGTGAACCGTAAAAGCAATCAATCGTAAAGGAGATCATCACCATGTCTGTTGAAAAAGTAAGAGCCTATCTGGAGCCCTACGGCGTGACCGACCGTATCCGTGAATTTGATGTGTCCAGCGCCACGGTGGAGCTGGCCGCCCTGGCCGTGGGCGTAGAGGGCGCCCGCATCGCCAAGACCCTCAGCTTCAAGGTGGGGGAGGATCCCATCCTGATCGTGGCCGCCGGCGACGCCAAGGTGGACAACAGCAAGTATAAGCATTTCTTCGGCGCCAAGGCCAAGATGCTGACCGCCGAGGAGGCGGTGGAGCGCATCGGCCACGCCGTGGGCGGCGTGTGCCCCTTTGCCCTGCCGGACGACGTGAAGACCTATCTGGACGTGTCCCTGAAGCGGTTCGAGACGGTGTTCCCCGCCGTGGGCAGCGCCGCCAGCGCCATCGAGCTGAACTGTGACGAACTGGAGCGCTGCTGCGGCAAGAACTTCGTGAGCTGGGTGGACGTGTGCAAGGGCTGGCAGGCCGAGGAAGCGTAAATGGTACGCATTCTGCACGCGGCGGACTTCCATCTGGACAGCGCCTTCACCGGCCTGGACGAGCAGCGCGCCCGCCAGCGCCGTCAGGAGAGCCGCGATCTGGCCCGCCGCATGGTGGAGTACGCCAACGACCATGACGTGCAGCTCATGCTGCTGTCCGGCGACCTGTTCGACAGTGACAGCGTCTACGGCCAGACGGCGGAGGAGCTGTCCGCCGCCCTGGCGATGTTCCGGGGCGAGGTCGTCATCGCCCCCGGCAATCACGACTGCTATACCGCCGCGTCTCCCTATGCCCGCACCCTGTGGCCGGAGAACGTCCATATCTTCACCGCCCCCTACATGACCCGCATGGCCTTCCCCCAGTACGGCTGCACCGTGTACGGCGCGGCCTTCACGGCGCCGGAGGCGTCGGAGAGCGCCGCCCTGGAGAACGCGGCGGCAGGGGACGAGGGCATTGCCATCGGCCTGCTGCATGGCGAGGTGGGGGTGAAGGACAGCCGTTACCGGCCTATCCCCCTGCCCCAGATCGCCAAAAGCGGCCTGGACTATCTGGCCCTGGGCCATGTCCACGCCTGCTCCGGCGTCCAGACGGCGGGTACCACCGCCTATGCCTACCCCGGCTGCCCCGAGGGACGGGGCTTCGACGAGCTGGGGGACAAGGGCTTCCTGATGGGCGAGGTGGACAAGGGCAGCGTGAAGCTGCGGTTCATCCCCTTTGCCCGGCGGCGCTATGAGATCCTGACGGTGGACGTGACGGAGCAGGAGCCGCTGGCGGCCATCCGGGCGGCGCTGCCCGCCCGCACAGAGTCGGATATCTACCGCATTCTGCTGACCGGTGAGACCGACGGCGGCGTGGATATCCCCGCCATCACCGACGAGCTGGCGTCCCGGTTCTACGCCCTGAAGGTGCGGGACCGCACCACGGTGCGCCGTGATATCTGGGACGGCTGCGGCGACGATTCCCTGCGGGGCCTGTTCCTGCAGAAAATGCGCCAGCGGTACGACACCGCCGATGAGGCGGAGCGCCGAACGGTCCAGCAGGCGGTGCGCTTCGCCCTGGCTGCCATGGAAAACCGGGATATGTAGCGCCAGAGTATTTTGACGGAGGAGAAGACCATGAAGAACATCCTGATGATCGGCACCGGCGGCACCATCGCCAGCGAGATGACGCCGGACGGCCTGACCCCGGAGCTGAACAGCACGCAGCTTCTGTCCTTTGTCCCCAAGGTGGGCGAGCTGTGCCATGTGGACTGCATCCAGGTGTACAGTCTGGACAGCACCAATCTGGAGCCCCGCCATTGGCTGGGGGTGGCCAACGCCATCCGGGAGAACTATGACCGGTACGACGGCTTTGTCATCAGCCACGGCACCGACACCATGGCCTATACGGCGGCGGCCCTCAGCTATCTGGTCCAGGGCAGCCCCAAGCCCATCGTGCTGACCGGCGCCCAGAAGCCCATCTGGTTCGACGGCACCGACTCCAAGCGCAATCTCACCGACGCGTTCCTGTATGCCTGCCGCGGCTGCGGCGGCGTGCAGATCGTCTTCAACGGCAAGGTCATCCTGGGCACCCGCGCCCGCAAAACCTGCTCCAAGAGCTTCCAGGCCTTCTCCAGCGTCAACCACCCCGACCTGGCGGTGGTGCAGGACGACCATCTTCTGCAGTACATGTCCTGCCCGGTGGCGGAGAAACCCACATTCTATGACAAGCTGGACGGAAATGTGGGGCTGCTGAAGCTGATCCCCGGCACAAAGCCGGAGCTGGTGGAGTTCATGACCCAGCACTACGACGGCCTCATCATCGAGAGCTTCGGCGTGGGCGGCCTGCCGGAGTACGGCAATTTGTACGAGATCCTCCGCGCCGCCGTGGAGCGGGGCAAGATCGTCGTCATGACCACCCAGGTGCCCAACGAGGGCAGCGACCTGACGGTCTACCATGTGGGCGGACGGCTGAAGCAGAACCTGCGGCTGCTGGAGGCCTACGACATGACCACGGAGGCGGCGGTGGCCAAGCTCATGTGGATCATGGGCCAGACCCACGACTTCGCGGAGGTGGAGATGCTGTTCTACGCCCCGGTGGCAAGGGATATTTTGTATAGTAACGAGTAAATAGCCGCCTTGCGGCGGCCAGTGAAGAGTGAAAAGTGAAGCGTGAAGAGTTACGGTATGCCGCCTGCGGCGGCATGATCAAAATTGTGCCGCGCAGCGGCACACCGAAGTTTTTCGCTTTTCTCTCTTCTCTTTTCACTTTTCTTTGGCGTGCTCCTTCGGGAGCACGCTTTTTGCATAATCCTCCCATTTTCCACCCATACTACACGGGAAACGGAGGAGGATGCCTATGGTGGATTTTAAGACCCGGACGGCCCAACTGGACGACCTGCTGGGCGTGGGACGGAATTTTGATATGGTGGGCCGCGATCTGCGTGTGGGCGGACGGCAGGCCCGGCTGTGGGTGGTGAACGGCTACGCCGAGGATATGCTCATCGAGCGGATGATCGGCCGTCTGATGGCCGTCGGTGATCTGAAGAAAATACCGGATCTGGAGGCGTTTCTGACGGCCTACGTCACCGTGCCGGACGCGGCGGCGGAGACGGACGTACACAGCATGGTGGTGGGGGTCTTTGCGGGAAAGACGCTTCTGGTAATGGACGGCTACGACGGCGGTGTGCTGATGGACGCCAAGGAGTACCCCACCCGCAGCGTGGAGGAGCCGGACACCAGCAAGGTGCTGCGGGGCAGCCACGACGGCTTTGTGGAGAGCATCATGGCCAACGCCGCCCTGCTGCGGCGGCGCATCCGCGACCCGGCCCTGACCCTGGAGCGCCATCAGGTGGGGGGGCGGTCACAGACCGACGTGGCCCTGGTCTACATGAAGGGCGAGGCCAACGAGCAGCACCTGCGCCAGCTCCGCCAGAAGCTGGACAGCATCGACGTGCGCTCCATCGCCATGAGCCAGGAATCTATCGCCGAGTGCATCGTGCCCAAGCAGTGGTGGAATCCCTTTCCCAAGATCCGCTATACCGAGCGGCCCGACGTGGCCACCGCCAGCGTCATGGAGGGCAGCATCCTGCTGCTGATCGACAACACCCCCTCGGTGATGCTGCTGCCCACCACGCTGTTCAGCTTTGCCGAGGAGATCAACGACTACTACTTCCCGCCGCTGATCGGCACCTATCTGCGCATTGTGCGGCTGGTGGTGCTGTTCCTGACGGTGTTCATCACGCCGTTGTGGTACCTGCTGGTGAAAAACGGCGACGTGCTGCCGGGGGAGCTGGAGTTCCTTCTCATCGAGGATGAGTACTTCGTGCCGCTGATCGTGCAGCTATTGCTGGTGGAGTTCATCGTGGACATCCTGAAGCTGGCGTCGCTGAACACGCCGGACGCCCTCAGCAACTCCTTCAGCATGCTGGGCGCGCTGATCCTGGGCGACTTTGCCGTCCAGGCCCGGTGGCTGGTGCCGGAGGTGCTGGTGTATATGGCCTTCGTGGCGGTGGCGGGCTATGCCCAGCACAGCTACGAGATGGGCTATGCCTGCAAGCTGGTGCGGATGGTGCTGCTGATCCTGATCTTTTTCTGGGACTGGTGGGGCTTTGCCGCCGGTGTGGTGGGCACGGTACTGCTGATCGTCTCCACTAAGCCGGTGGTGGGGAAGGGGTATCTCTTTCCCCTGATCCCCTTCAACGGCAAGCGCCTGATGCGGATCCTGCAGAGAAGGCCTATTGATAGGGATAATACGTGAAAAAAACTGGCGCAAAATCTTGCGATTTTGCTGCCAAAAGGATGCGGCCGACTGCGCGCGTCCTTTGGACACACTGGCGGCCGAGAAGAATTTTTCTGACGCACATGTCGTCAGAAAAATAATTAGACTACTTCGCGTCTGCGGACGCGAACTCTGCGAGGCTTCCTGCGCCGCTGCCGCTCATTGCTGCAACGGTAGAACCGACAGCGTTTTTTGACGTTGGTATCAGCGGCAGCGGCGCAGAAGCAGAGACGATCCTTTGGACGAAACGAAAAAGGCAATTCTGCGTGAACGTGCGGTAAAATCAAACATATTTGCACAGCGTATAGCGCGCCCGGAAGTGAAGGAACCGGAGGTTCCTTCCGGTGTTTTTGCCTACTTTTGTCACTGTTGACAAAAGTAGGTCGCTCCGGAGAGCGAAACACCGATTCTCCAATTATTCAAAATTTAGTAATGACTTTTCCTGCCGTTTGGGGTACAATGTGGTACAAATCCCATCCGAATTCACAGGAGGAAGCTTTCTTGAAAAAACTCTATGACGCGGTGCAGCGCTTCTGCGCACGGCACCCCCGTTTCGGCATCCCCAACCTGATGCTCTACATCGTGGCCGGCAACGTCGTCGTGTATCTGCTGATGATGTTCACCCAGGCCAACGACGCCAACGCCCTGGCGTTCCTGACGCTGAACACCGCCGCCGTGCTGAAGGGTGAGCTGTGGCGCATCATCACCTATGTGTTCGTCCCCACCACCAGCGGCATCTTCTGGCTGCTGATCAGCCTGTATTTCTACTACTGGATCGGTTCCACCCTGGAGCGCCAGTGGGGTACCGCCAAGTTCACCCTCTACTACATCAGCGGCGTGCTGCTGACGGCGGTGGGCGTGCTGATCGCCAGCCTCATCTCCGGCCAGAGCTATACCGTGGCGGGCTCCTACTATGTGAACCTGTCCATGTTCTTCGCCTTTGCCTTCCTGTTCCCGGATACCCAGGTGCTGCTGTTCTTCATCATTCCCATCAAGATGAAGTGGCTGGCGTATCTGGACGCGGCGCTGTTCGCCTATGACGTGGTGCGCTGCCTGATCGCGGGCAACTGGGGCGGTGCGCTGCTGCCGGTGATCGCCCTGCTGAACTTCGCCGTGTTCATCTGGCCGGAGGTCCACTATATGGCTGACCGCGCCGCCTACCGTCACCGCCCCCAGACGGTGCAGTTCAAGCGTGCCGCCCAACAGCAGCAAAAGCAGGAGCAGAAGCAGGGCTACCACCACAAGTGCGCCGTCTGCGGCCGCACGGATACGGATCATCCCGAGCTCCAGTTCCGCTATTGCAGCAAGTGCGCCGGCTATCACTGCTTCTGCCAGGATCACATCTTCACCCACGTCCACTTCACCGAGTAAAAATCAAACAAAGCCTCCGGCCAAGCCGGAGGCTTTATTTTTTGACCGTGCCGCTTCGCGGCACACCAAAACTTTTCACTTTTCCCTCTTCTCTTTTCTCTGCAATAAAAGCACCCTGTTCCTTGCGGAACAGGGTGCTTTTTATTGCATTGTCAGTTGGTCTTGGCAGCCGTATCGGTGGTGCCGGTGGCCGAGGTATCCTTCAGGGGCCAGGTGGTGGGATCGGCGGTATCCTCGATCATCTTGCAGACGATCAGATAGCGGTGGTTGTCGTCGCCGTTCTT
>CAKTZN010000074.1 GCA_934635545.1 uncultured Oscillospiraceae bacterium
CAGGGCATGATGTTCGGCTACGCCTGCGACGAGACCCCCGAGCTGATGCCTCTGGCCATCTCCCTGTCTCACAAGATGGCCAAGCGCCTGACCGACGTGCGCAAGCAGGGTCTGCTGACCTATCTGCGTCCCGACGGCAAGACCCAGGTCACCGTGGAGTACGACGAAAGCGGCAAGCCCTCCCGCGTGGACACCGTGGTGGTCTCCACCCAGCACGCCGCCGAGGTTTCTCTGGAGCAGATCCGCAAGGATATCATCGAGCTGGTCATCAAGCCCACCGTTCCCGCCCAGTTGCTGGACGAGAACACCAAGTTCTATGTGAACCCCACCGGTCGCTTCGTCATCGGCGGTCCCCAGGGTGACAGCGGCCTGACCGGCCGTAAGATCATCGTGGACACCTACGGCGGCAGCGCCCCTCACGGCGGCGGTGCCTTCTCCGGCAAGGATCCCACCAAGGTGGACCGCTCCGCCGCCTACGCCGCCCGCTGGGTGGCCAAGAATGTGGTGGCCGCGGGCCTGGCCAGCAAGTGCCAGATCCAGTTGGCCTACGCCATCGGCGTGGCCCGTCCCGTCAGCGTAATGGTGGACACCTTCGGCACCGGTGTGGTGGCCGACGACGCGCTGGAGGCCGCCGTGGAGAAGGTCTTTGACCTGCGTCCCACCGCTATCATCCGCGACCTGGATCTGCGCAAGCCCATCTATCGCCAGTTGGCCGCCTACGGTCACATGGGCCGCGAGGATCTGGGCGTGGCATGGGAGAAGACCGACCGCGTCGAGGCCCTGAAGGCCGCCCTGGGCAAGTAATTGCGGGGAATTCCGGCGGTTAGCCAAAAGTAACTTGCATTTCTCCGATTCCTGTGCTATACTGATCCCTAATAAGAACAAGGAGTGATCACATGCATTTGCAGGAATCCGGCGAGATGTATCTGGAGACCATTCTGGTCCTGACCAGTCAGTCGCCACATGTCCGCGCCATCGACGTGGGCGAGTATATGGGCTATTCCAAGCCCAGCGTCAGCCGTGCCATGGGGCTGCTGAAAAGCGGCGGCTACATCAAGGTGGACGATAACGGCTTCATCACGCTGCTGGAGCCGGGCCGCGAGGTGGCCGAAATGATCTACGAGCGTCACACACTGCTGACGCAGTTTCTCACCCGCCTGGGCGTATCGCCCGAAGTGGCCTCTGAGGATGCCTGCAAGCTGGAGCATGTGATCAGCGACGAATCCTTCCAGGCCATCAAGCGCCACGCCCATCTGGGTACGGCAAAATAAGCAAAAAATGTCCCGACCTTGTCGGGACATTTTTTATTGGAGCGCATACGGATTTTTTCAAAAATCAGCAGCGAATCCATTTCAGATGATGCCGCCTCTGGCGGCATACCTAAGTTTTTCACTTTTCACTCTTCTCTGAAAAAGGGACTGCCTCGGCTTCTCTTTCATAGGTACACTTAGTGACCTGACCTTTTGTATGGGCAGGCAGCGGCGTGAGCCGCTGCCTGCCTGTTCTTTTTCTGCCTTTTCTCTGCTCTACGTTTACGACACCTGCGTCTGCGCGGCCATCTGCTGCACGACCATTTCCAGAGAGGGAATAAAGTGTACCTCTGTGCTGTCAGCATCTTCCGCTGACAGGGCACTGTCTACGACGCCGATGTCGCGGTAGATGATCCGCACCTCCTGCATACCGTTGCGGTTGTAGCGGCCCGGCCTTTCGCCAATGATGAAGCTCCGCTTTTTCCGCCAGCATCTCCTGGCTCCATCCCTTTTGAATACGGTAGGCGCGCAGCCGTTCACCGATGATTTTTGCAATCGACAATGGTCCTCACCTCTCTTCCTATACTATGAATAGTTTTTGGGAGAAATAAACAGACCATTGATATTTTTTAGCTTTGAATATATACTATAAATATAATTCTATAAATTTCGATGACTAAAGATAAAATGCAAAGTGCAGGTGGGGTTATGAAGATCATCAACAATATTACGGATAAGCTCTCAGACGAGTTGAAAGAAAAACTGGAGCCCGGTAGCAAGCTCTCTATTGCGGCGGCGTGCTTTTCTGTCTATGCCTTTGAAGAGTTAAAAACTCAGCTGGAAGGCATATGCCAGAATTGATAATGAAGGAAACCAAACAGAGAGAACGACGCCGTTTAGAAATCTGATTACTTCAGATCAATGCAACACAGCTCAAGGCACCGCTGAAATTAGAGCACTGTTTGAGTTCAGACCTTTCGATTTTCCCAAGCCATCAGGCTTAGTTAAGCATTTGATGAATACCGCTGTTAGAACAACGCCAAATGCCATCGTCCTCGACTTCTTCTCCGGCTCTGCCACCACCGCCCATGCGGTGATGCAGCTCAACGCCGAGGACGGCGGACACCGCAAGTTCATTATGGTGCAGCTTCCCGAAAAATGCGATGAATCCAGCGAAGCCTACAAGGCAGGCTACAAGAACATCTGCGAGATCGGCAAGGAGCGCATCCGCCGCGCCGGCGACAAGATCAAGGCCGAGCACCCCGATGCCCAGTTGGACACCGGCTTCCGCGTGTTCCGTGTGGACGAGAGCAACATGGAGGACGTCTACTACCACCCGGAGGAGCTGACACAGACCATGCTGGGTGGCATGGTGTCCAACATCAAGTCTGACCGCAGCGACCTTGACCTGCTGTACGCCTGCCTGCTGGACTGGGGCGTGGAGATCAACCTGCCCCACAGCGCGGAAGCGCTGGATGGCTGCACCATTCACAACGTGGACGATGGCGCGCTGGTGGCCTGCTTCGATGAAAATGTCCCCGACACGGTGATCCGCCGCATGGCTGACCTGCATCCCCTCCGCGCCGTGTTCCGCGACAGTTCCTTTGCCAGCGACGACAGCAAGATCAACGTCACCGAGATATTCAAAAACCTCTCGTCGGATACGAATGTGAAGGTGATCTGATGAAGCTTCAATTCAAACACCAGCCCTTTCAGGCAGAGGCCGCGGCAGCGGTCTGCGACGTATTCAACGGTCAACCCTACCGCACAGTGACCTATCGCCGCGACCTGGGCGATACGGCGGGGCAGCAGCTCTCCATGGAGGACAGCGAAGTGGGCTTCCGCAATCAGCCGTTCATCCCTGAACTGACCAACCGCCGGATACTGGATAATCTCCGCGCCGTCCAGCGCCGGAACGGCCTGCGGCCCTCTGACGAGCTGACTGGCCCCGGCGTGAACCTGTCCATCGAAATGGAGACCGGCACCGGCAAGACCTATACATACGTCAAGACCATGTACGAACTGAACAAGCGCTACGGCTGGAGCAAGTACATCATCGTTGTGCCATCGGTGGCCATCCGCGAGGGCGTTTACAAATCCCTGCAAACCACGCAGGAGCACTTTGCCGACGAGTACGGCAAGAAGATACGGTTCTTTATCTATAACTCCGACCGTTTGACGGAGGTTGACCGTTTCGCGTCTGACAGCGCCATCAACGTCATGATCATCAATATGCAGGCGTTCAACTCCAGCAAGAACCAACGCATTATCGACAAGAAACTAGACACCTTCCGCAGCCGCAAGCCCATCGACATTATTGCAAAAACCAACCCCATTCTCATCATCGACGAGCCCCAGAGTGTAGAGGGCAAGCAGACCAAGGAGAGCCTGAAAAAGTTTTGTCCCCTGTTCACGCTGCGTTACTCCGCCACCCACAAGGAGAAGTACGACATGGTGTATCGTCTGGATGCCATGGACGCCTACAACCAGCATCTGGTAAAGAAAATTGCGGCGCTGGGTGTAACGCTGCAGGGCAGCACCGCCACCACCAGCTATGTGTATCTGGAGGGCATTGACCTCTATAAGGACAAGTCCCCCACTGCGCGGCTGGGCTTCGAGGTAAAGGGCAAGACCGGTACACGCACTGTGGTACGAAAAGTCAGCGGCGGCGATGATCTGTACGATCTGTCCGATGGACTGGATGAGTACGCCGACCGGTTCAAGATCCTTCCAGACGGTATTGACGGACGGGACAACTCTGTTACATTTCTTAATGGCCTGAAACTGTACGCCGGACAGATCAGCGGCAGTGAACAGATGGTGGCGCTCCAGCGGCGCATTCAGATCCGCGAGACCATCCGCACGCATATCCAGCGGGAGCAGGAGCTGTACCGTAAGGGCATTAAAGTATTGAGCCTGTTTTTCATTGATGAGGTGTCCAAATATCGCAGCTATGACGGCGATGACGACGCAGGCCGTAACGGCGAGTATGCTCAGATGTTTGAAGAGGAGTACGACAGTGTTGTAAGTGAACTGCAGCGGAAGATCGGTGACGAATCCTATCTCCGCTATCTGGACAAGCTCAGTGCCAGAACGACCCACCAGGGCTATTTTTCCATCGACAAGAAGAAAGGCAAGAAAGCCCGCTTTGTGGAGAGCAAAATTGACCGTAAGACGCAGACTTCCGATGACGCGGATGCCTACGACCTTATTATGAAGGATAAAGAACGCTTGCTGAGTCTCGACGAGCCGGTGCGGTTCATTTTCTCCCACTCCGCGCTGCGAGAGGGCTGGGACAATCCCAATGTTTTTCAGATATGCACACTGAAAAAGCAAAGCGACTCCGACATCCGCAGCCGACAGGAGATCGGGCGCGGCCTGCGGCTGTGCGTTGACCAACAGGGTGAGCGCATGGACGAAAGCGTGCTGGGAAGCGAGGTGCAGGAACTGAATAAGCTGACGCTGATCACCGACATGGAGTTCGGTAAGTTTGCGGAGGCGCTGCAATCCGGCTTGGCGGAATCCTTGGCTGACCGGCCTAAGAAAGTTGATACCCAGTTGTTCCTTGGCAAAGTCCTTACCGACGCCAACGGCAGCGAAGTCAAGGTCACGCCGGAGTTGGCTACGGCCATCTACGAAGACCTTGTCAGCAGCGGCTATGTCAAGCGCGGCGAACTGACAGATAAGTATTATACCGATAAGGCCAGCGGTACAGTGCAGGTAGCGGAGGAAGTCAAGGATTGCACCGCCGCGGTGGTGCAGGTACTGTCCTCTATCTACGACAGCCACTCCATGCGTCCGGAGGACGCCCACGGAAACAATGTGGAAGCGCGTGTTGACCCGGAAAAGCTGCACAAGAAGGAATTTGTGGAGCTTTGGACTCGTATCAACCACAAGTCCTTCTATACTGTACGGTTTGATAAGGAAAAACTCATTGAGAGCGCTGTGCAGATGCTGGATGAGAAACTGAACGTGACCACGGTGACGGTCAAATTAGAGTACGGTGAGCAAGCTGCGCGTTTGGACTCCAAGGAACAATTGGAACAGGGCCGCGGCTTCCGCAGGGCGCTCTCCGACCAGGAGGCACCCAAAACCGCACCGTTGGGCAGCGTCCGCTATGATCTCATCGGAAAGCTGGTGGAGGAGACAAAGCTGACCCGCGCAACAATTGCAGCAATCCTGCAGCGCATGGCTCCGCAGAAGTTTGCCATGTTCCGCCTGAATCCGGAGGAGTTCATACTGAAAACAGCAAAAATCATCAATGACCAGATGGCTACACAGATCATTGAGCATATTACCTATAACAAGCTGGATGCGGCTTACGACACAGACATCTTTACCAGTGCCAATCTTCGTGGTAAACTTGGCTTGAACGCAATGGAGGCCAATCGCAGTCTCTACAGCCACATTATCTATGACTCTGAGAACGAAAAGCGCTTTGCCGGTGAATTGGACGTCAATGCGAAGGTTGCGGTATATGTGAAGCTGCCCGGCGGATTTTTCATCTCCACGCCAGTCGGCAAGTATAACCCGGACTGGGCGATCGCCTTCAATGAAGGCAGCGTCAAGCATATCTACTTCATCGCTGAAACGAAGGGCAACAGTGATGCTGCAGAACTGCGCGGCGTAGAAAACGCAAAAATCGCCTGCGCGAAAGCGCACTTTGCCGCGATCAGCAGTGAGAGCGTGACATACTCTGTCGTTGATAGCTTTGCAGAATTGATGAACATTGTATCTTAAGGAAGCAAGGGGGGTGTCTCCATGAAATGTCCATCCTGCGGCGCACCGAATGTAATTCTGCACAAAAACATATGGGAATGTGGCTGGTGCGGCGACAGTGGGCCTATCCCGCGCAGTGTGATTGAAGCGCGCAAAGCCGCAAAGACTGTCCGGATGCCCAGGGAGATCACCCTCACATTATCTATCGAGCCTAATACCGATTGCGGCGATGTGATTGAACCGTCCCATTTCTTCGACCCAAACGCAGAAAAGTTGGCAAAAACCTTTCCGGAGGAAATGTTCCGCTGGACATTAGAGCAGCAACAGGAGATGTACTGCGCGGATATGCTGGAGGAGGTCTATGCCGACGATCCGCAAAAGGCCATCACCATGTGGCGCTCCCTGCTGCCTGACCAGACGCCGATGAACGATTCAAACTGTGCGGAAGGCTTTTTCTCTGAGATTGACTTTCTCTGGGACGATGAAGCATTCGATGCAGAAGGCTTTTTGCCATTGCTTGATGCCATGCAAGCGGATGACAGTCTGGCCCGCATCATCTTTCAGAGCGGTTGCGTGTGTCAGCTACACTTCAAACTGCTCAAGGCAGCTATTGAACAGGACAGGGTATCCGAAGCCGCATATTTGTTTGCACTTCTAAAAGCTAATTCCTTCTCACGAGGTAAATGGGCTGTGAGCTTTTCGCAGTTTCAAACATTGATGTGTGGTATCCCCCTTTCGCCAGTGGACACCAACGTGATGCACACGGAAAAGCTCCGGCAAAAAATACCCCTCGGAATAGCTAAGGAAGAACCTGTATCCGCAAATGAGGACACATCTCCTACACTACCATCGGAAACAAAGCCATCCCATAAGGGAGGCAAGGCTGTAATTATCATAGGTTGTCTTTTGCTGATAGGATTGCTGAGCATCTTGGCAATGCAGGATATTTCAGAAAAGCCTCCTGCAACAATACCTCCATCATCTAACAGCAAACCATCTGTTACTCAACCTACAGCACCATCAAAAATCGATATTCCGACCGCACAGCCTACCACTCCCGGCCAGACTTTCAACTACGGTGGCGGGACTGCCGACACTGCCCCTGGTAGCGGTCACAGTCTCCGTGAGGACTACGGTGATCCGGAAGATCTCTACGAAGACGGTGGCTACGATGATCTTGATGAAGCTTGGGATGAGTGGGAGGAAGGGTGGTAAAATGAAAGAAAGCTGCCGCAGAAATTTCCTGCGGCAGCTTTTCGCATCAGTCGCCCTTGGGCCACAATGTGTACCCATGAGATTGTAGCCTCAGCAGTCCCTTTTTTATTTCACTTCCACTCGCGGCCCCGGACGGTACTCCTCCGCCAGCACCCGGATAGTGATGCCTCCGGCGGACAGCTCCGTCAGCCGTGCCTGCAGGGCTTCCGCCTTTTCCGCAGGCAGCGAGATGGACAGCACCACATCCGCGCCGTAGGCCACATCGTCGATGACGCCGCCCTGGGCCTCGATCTCCAGCTTCACCCGCTCCAACAGCGGATAGGTGCAGGGTACCTCCACCCTGGCCCACGCGCCCATGACGGCCACGCCGGAGGCGACCAGCGCGTCCTTGGCCCCCTTGGAATAGGCCCGGGTCAGGCCGCCAGCCCCCAGCAGGATGCCGCCGAAATACCGGGTCACCACGCAGCACACGTTGGTGACCTCCTCCCGCTCCAGCACCTTCAGCATGGGCTGTCCGGCAGTGCCCTGGGGCTCACCGTCGTCACTGTACCGGGCGGTGGTGGGGCCGATGCGGTAGCACCAGCAGTTGTGGCGGGCGTCATAGTACTTGGCCTTCATGTCCTTGATGCACTGCTGGGCCTGCTCCTCCGTCTCCACCGGCCAGATGTGGCTGATGAAACGGGAGCGCTTCTCCACGAACTCACTGTCCGCCGCCTGAAAGGGAACCCGAAACTCGCTCATTCCCAGTCCTCCTTCGGCGGCTGCCAGCCCTCGATATAGTCCTTCAACTGTCCCAGCAGCCGGGGATTGCACACGGCCACCACGTCCACCGTGGCACCGTACTCCACGCTCTCCACCTTGGCCTCCCGGTACAGGCTGTCCAGCGCCCCCGCCTTGTCATAGGGCAGGTGCAGCGTCACCCGCTTGGTGCCCTTGTCAAGCTTCCTGTCGATCAGCGCCAGCAGGTCGGGGATGCCCTCGCCGGTCTTGGCGGAGATGGCCACGGCGTCCGCCTCCTTGGCCCGGTCGCCGGGGAAGCTGAGGTCAGACTTGTTGTACACCCGGATGCAGGGGATGGTGTCCGCCCCCAGCTCACGGATCAGGCGATCCACCGTGTCCGCCTGCTGCCGCCACTGGATGTTGGAGGAGTCGATGACGTGCAGCAGCAGGTCGGCGTACTCCAGCTCCTCCAGCGTGGCCTTGAAGGCCTCCACCAGCTGGTGGGGCAGCTTGCGGATAAAGCCCACCGTGTCGGAGATCACCACGTCCAGCGTATCGCTGAC
>CAKTZN010000075.1 GCA_934635545.1 uncultured Oscillospiraceae bacterium
ACTATGTACTGAGCCGCGTGGCGGAGATGGGCATCCTGGCGCTGATCATTCTGTTCCAGCCGGAGATCCGCCAGATCCTGGAGAAGCTGGGCAGCAAGAATATCCGCCTGATGCGGGTGTTCCGTCCGGAGAAGGAGATCACCGAGCTGGAAAAGGCCATCGACCAGACGGTGGTGGCCTGCAGCGAGATGAGCCGCACCAAGACCGGCGTGCTGATGGTATTCGAACGGAATATCAATCTGGACGATATCATCCGCACCGGTACGGAGCTGGACTGTGCGGTGGTCAGTGAGCTGCTGA
Source organism: uncultured Oscillospiraceae bacterium (assembly GCA_934635545.1). GTDB lineage: Bacteria > Bacillota > Clostridia > Oscillospirales > Oscillospiraceae > Vescimonas. The sequence goes on from CAKTZN010000075.1 coordinate 301, forward strand.
AGAATATCTTCTTCGTCAAGGCGCCCATGCACGACGGCGCGGTGATCGTCCGCCACGGGCGGATCATCGGCGGCGGCTGTATGCTGCCCCTGTCCAAGAACGTAAACCTGAGCCGCGATCTGGGCATGCGCCACCGCGCCGGCATCGGCATGAGCGAAAATTCCGACGCCGTGGTGGTCATCGTCTCCGAGGAGACCGGCTCCATCTCCGTGGCCATCGGCGGCATGCTGAAGCGGCACCTGATGCCCGAAACGCTGGGCAAGCTGCTGCGCAACGAGCTGATGCCGCCCGAGGAAGAAGCGGACAAGCCCCAGCAGTTGCCGGTGCTGTCCTTCCTGAAGCGTCTGGGAAAGGAGGACGACGATGGAGAAGAAGAATAGAAGGGTCATGCAGATCGTGCTGGCAGCGCTGATCACGCTGGCTTTGTGGGGTTATATGGAGTTCTACGACTCTCCGAAGGCAGAGCTCGTCGTCAAGGACATCCCGGTGGAGTTCACCAATGAGGATACGATCCTGGCGGAAAACGGCCTGATGCTGCTGTCCGGCTATGACACGACGGTGGATCTGACACTGGAGGGCAAGCGGAAGGTGCTGATGCAGATCGACCCCTCCGAGATCCGCATTGTGGCGGATACCAGCGGCATTTCCGCCGCCGGTGTGCAGACGCTGAATTATACCTATATCCTGCCCAACGGCATTTCCCCCTCGGATGTTTCCATCAAGAGCAGAAGCATCTATAATATCACCGTGACGGTGGGTACCCTGTACAGTAAAACCGTTCCCATTGAGGTGGATGTCAAGGGCCAGGTGGCCGATGGCTACTTTACCAGCGACATCACCATTGATCCCCAGACGCTGACCCTGCGGGCTGAGCGGGAGGACATGCTGAACGTCCACCACGCCAAGGTGACGGTGAACCTGGCTGGCACCACCAGTACGCTGATCAAAACGCTGGAATATACCCTGTACGACGCCAACGACGTACCGGTCTATAACGACAATATCCGGGCCTCCACCAAGCTGATCCAGGTGACGGTGCCGGTGCGCACCACCAAGACGGTGCCGCTGGAGATGGAGATGGTGGGCACGAACCTGATGAAATCGGTGATCGTGGACATCAAGCCTGCCTCCGTCACCCTGGTGGGCGAGGGAACCACCCTGGATACCATCAATAAGCTGACGCTGGATCGCATCTATGTAGAGGATCTGGTGCCCGGCTTGAACGGCCCCTATTACTATACCATCAAGCTGCCTGCCGGTGTCACCACCACGGACGGCACCAGCGAGGCTGTCGTCACGGTGGCCATCGACGGCACCACGGAGGGAACAGTCACCCTGGACACCATCAACTGCGAGGGTGTGGCCGACGGACTGAAGGCCGAGGTGACCGACCCGCTGCAGGTGACGCTGTGGGGCGACGAGGACGAGATCCAGAAGGTCACCGCCGCCGACATCCATGCCCGCGTAGACGTCAGCAGCATCACGGAGGAGGGCGACTACGTCCTGCCCGTGACCGTTACGGCCTCCACGGAATCCGGCGTCACAGTGCGCGGCAGCTATGAGGTGACGGTACACGTCACCAAGCGGGAAGCACCGGCAGAGGGCGGATAATGCCCTATCAAAAAGAGGTAATGAACCATGACACAAATTGCGACAGTGGAAAAAGACCTGGGAGGCGGCTATGCGGAGATCTCCGTGCCCCGGAAGACCGCCTGCGGACACGACTGTGAAGAGTGCGCCGGCTGCGGCATGACCGGCGCGGCCATCAAGGCCCGGGCAAAGAACGACATCGACGCCCAGCCCGGCGACAAGGTGGTGGTGGAGAGCAGCACCCGGAAGATCTTCGGTGTGGTGGCACTGGTGTATGTGCTGCCGGTGGCGCTGTTCCTGCTGGGCTACTTCCTGTCGGAAGGGCTCTCTGAGGGGCTGCGGTACGCCATCGCCATCGCCGCCTTTGTGGTGAGCTTTATCCCCTGCGTGCTCTATGACCGCCACGCCAGGAAGAAAGAGCTGCTGACCTATCAGATCCTGCGTCTGTTCTGATGTTCGGCTATGTACGTCCGGCTGCCGACCATCTGACGGCGGAGCAGCAGGCGCGGTTTGAGGCGGCCTACTGCGGGCTGTGCCATACGCTGGGCAAGCGCTATGGCATGGCCGGGCGCATGATCCTCAACTATGATCTGACGTTTCTGGCTATGCTGCTGTCGGAGGGGCGATACAGCGCCTGCCGCAGACGCTGCGTGATGCACCCCGGCAAAGGCCGGATGTGCACCTGCGGCGACGACGCCTTTGATCTGGCGGCGGATATGAGCGTGATCCTGACCTGGTGGCAGATACAGGACGGCATCGCGGACCATGGCTTTTTCGGAGGGCTGAAATACCGGGCGGCGTCTGTGCTGCTGCGGCGTGCCTACCGGAAGGCCAGGGCCAGACGCCCCGCCTTCGACGAGAGCACCCGCCGCCATCTGGAGGAACTGACCCGGCTGGAAGGGGAGCGCTGCCCGTCCATCGACGCGGCGGCGGATACCTTCGCCCGGCTGCTCTCCGACGCGGCATGCGAGGTGCAGGAGCCCGTCAAAGGCCGGGTGCTGGCGCAGATGCTGTACCATCTGGGCCGGTGGATCTATCTGATCGACGCGGCGGACGACCTGAAAAAGGACGTGAAAAGCGGCAGCTACAATCCCTTGCCGCTGCGCTATGCCCTTCCCGGCGATACGCTGACCGACACGGCAAGGCAGGAGCTGGCACAGACGCTGGACAGCTCCATCCGCGCCATGGCCGCGGCCTTTGAGCTGTGGGACTTCGGCGATTACGGCCCGGTGATCGAGAGCACCGTGTATCAGGGCCTTTACGCGGTGGGAACCGCCGTTCTGGACGGCACCTTCCACCGGAATAAGAACGTTGTACGAAAGAAAGGGGGACACCTGCATGCGTGATCCCTATCAGGTGCTGGGCGTGCCCAGCACGGCCACCGATGACGAAGTAAAAAAAGCCTACCGGAATCTGGCGCGGAAGTACCATCCGGACAACTATCATGATAACCCCCTGGCCGACCTGGCCCAGGAGCGCATGAAGGAGATCAACGAGGCTTACGAGGAGATCCAGACCCAGCGCAAGCGGGGCGCCTCCGGCGGAGGCTACAGTACCAGTGCGTCCTCCGCGGGCTATAATCCCTACGGCGGCGCTGGCTACGGCGCGGGGTACGGCGGCTATCAGTCCTATACCGGCCCCTATCAGCGGGTGCGTGCCGCCATCCAGCAGGGCAACCTGAACCTGGCGGAGGAGCTGCTGAACGCCATGAAGGATCACGACGCCGAGTGGAATTTCCTCAAGGGCGTGCTGTGCACCCGCCGCGGCTGGCTGGATGAGGCCAAGCGCTATTACCAGACGGCGGTGCAGATGGATCCCGATGACGAGGAGTATCAGCGGGCCCTGGATATGGCCGAGGGCCGCCAGACCGCCTATCGTCCCAACGGATATGGCCCGGTCAGCACCGGCAACTGCCATGTAAACCCGTGCCTGCCCATCTGCCTTGCGCTGTCCTGCTGCCCCGGCGGCGGCTATTTCTACTGCTGTTAATCAACCGCGGCGGCCCAGCCGCCTGAAAGGAAGGAATATTGTGGTCAAGAGTATGACCGGCTATGGCCGGGCCCGGCAAACCCTGAACGGACGTGACATCACCGTAGAGGTGCGTTCCGTCAACAACCGCTATCTGGACTGCACGGTGAAGGTGCCCCGCACCTACATCTTTGCCGAGGATATGGTGAAGTCCCATGTGCAGAAGGCCGTCTCCCGCGGCAAGGTGGACGTGTTCATCACCATCGACGCCGCCGGCGCTGACGAGACCGTGGTGGCCGTCAACGAATCCCTGGCCCGCGGCTATTACGAGGCCCTGATGAAGCTGAAGGAGACCTTCTCGCTGGAGGGTGAGCTCTCCGCCGCCGTGCTGGCCAAGTTCCCCGACGTGCTGACCGTCACCAAGGCGGAGGAGGATCTGGACTCCGTGGCCGCCGATATCGGCACTGTGCTGGACGAGGCACTTGCCGCCTATGACGCCATGCGCGCCACCGAGGGCGCCAAGCTGGCCGAGGATATCGCGGGCCGCGCCGCCACCATCGAAAGCGTTGTGGCCAAGGTGGAGGAGCGCTCTCCTCAGACCGTGGCCGCCTACCGCGAGAAGCTGCTGGCCCGCATGCAGGAGGTGCTGCAGTCCACCGCCGTGGACGAGAGCCGGATCCTGACCGAGGCTGCCATCTTCGCCGACAAGATTGCCGTGGACGAGGAGACCGTCCGCCTGCGCAGCCACATCGCCCAGTTGCGCACCATGCTGGAGAGTGGCCAGCCCATCGGCCGGAAGCTGGACTTCCTGATCCAGGAGGTCAACCGCGAGTGCAACACCATCGGCTCCAAGTGCAACGACCTGACCATCGCCCAGGACGTGGTGAACATGAAGGCCGAAATGGAGAAGATCCGCGAGCAGGTGCAGAACATTGAGTAAGCTGCAGTTGATCAACATCGGCTTCGGCAACCTGGTGTCGGCGCAGCGGCTGATCGCCATCGTCAGCCCGGACAGCGCCCCGGTGAAGCGCCTGGTGCAGGAATCCCGCGACCGCGGGATGCTGATCGACGCCACTTATGGCCGAAAGACCGCCTCCGTGCTGATCATGGACAGCGACCATGTGGTGCTGTCGGCACTGAGCACGGAGAAGCTGGCGCCGCGCCTGGGCATGACGCCGGAGGATTTTACAGAGGAAGAGGGATAACATTGGAGAAGAAAGGCAAAACATTCATTATTTCCGGGCCGTCCGGCGTGGGAAAGAGCACCGTCCTTGGCGCGCTGTTTGAAGGGCGCGATGACCTGTATTTTTCCGTTTCCGCCACCACCCGCGCGCCCCGTCCCACGGAGACGCCGGACGTGGATTACCACTTTATCGAGGCGGAGACCTTCCGCCAGTGGATCGAGGACGGCGAATTCCTGGAATACGCCGAATATGTGGGCAATTTCTACGGCACCCCCAAGAAGTATGTGGATGCCGCCATGGACGAGGGCAAGGACGTGATCCTGGACATCGAGATCCAGGGCGCCACCCAGGTGCATGAGCTGCGGCCCGACGTGGTGCGTATCTTCATCGCGCCGCCCTCCTGGGAGGAGCTGGAGCGCCGCCTGACCGCCCGTGGCACCGATTCCCCGGAAAAGGTGCAGAAGCGCCTGCTGCGCGCCAAGGTAGAGCTGGAAAACGCCGGCCACTACGACTATTTCGTCATCAACGATACCGTGGATAACGCGGTGGCCGAGCTGCGGGCCATCATGCTGGCCGAGCATTGCCGCCCTGCCGACCGTATCGCGGAGCTGAATCAGTAACCACTTATCTTTGAATATATCGCCGAAAAGGCAGAAGGAGATTTTTACTATGTCGATGCTTTATCCTGCTATGAACCAGTTGACGGCCTACGTCCCCAACCGCTATATGATGGTCAACGTGGTGGCCCGCCGCGCCCGCCAGATCGCCGAAGAGGCCGAGATCAGCGGTGAGCATCTGGACGACAAGCCCGTCACCATGGCCATTGACGAGGTGGCCGACGGCAAGTTTGACGCCAGCACCATCGATTCCTCCATTCAGGAGTAACAACAGGAGAGGAGAACAGGGCTATGCGGATCGCGAAAATCGCCGTGGAAGCGGCGACCTATGCCATCGACAAGCCCTATTCCTATCTGGTGCCCGCCGAGATGGCGCTGGGCGTGGGCTGCCGCGTGCTGGCGCCCTTTGGCCGGGGCAACCGCACCAGCGAGGGGATCGTCCTCTCGCTGGAGGATGGCGTCCCCGCCGGGCCGCTGAAGGCGCTGCGCCTGAATCTGGACGGCGATCCGCTGATCTCCCAGCGGGAGATCAAGCTGGCGCTGTGGATGCGGCAGCGGTATTTCTGCACGTTTTACGACGCCATTCGCACGATCCTGCCTGCCGCCGTATGGTACCATTACCGTGAACTGTGGCGGCTCGTCCCTGGCGCGTCCTGGGAAGAGCTGTCCGCCAAGGAGACGGCCCTGTGCCGGATGCTGGCGGAGGGCCCACAGGAGACCTCGACGCTGCGGGATGCCTTTGGCGAAGGTGCCGCCGCCGTTCTGCGGGGCCTGGAAAAGCAGGGGGTGGTCTCCCACGAGACGGTGAGCCGCCGCAACGTACAGGACAAGACCGTGCAGTTGGTGCAGTTGGCCCTCTCGCCGGAGGATGCCGCCGCCTGGGCCAAAACCAAGAAGAAAAGCGCGCCCCGCATGTATGACGCGGTGCAGTTCCTCCTGCAGCAGAGCGAGGCCGCTGTCCACGAGCTGTGCTATTTCACCGGCGTCTCCCGCCAGACCGTGACCGCCCTGGAAAAACGTGGCGTCGTGACGCTGCGCACCCAGGAGGCCTATCGGATCACTGATAAGATCAGCACTGTAAAGGCAGAACCCATCACATTGAACGACGAGCAGCAGCAGGCGTATGCGGACATTCTGGGCCGCGCCGAGGCCGCGAAGGGCGGCGTCACGCTGCTGCAGGGCGTCACGGGAAGCGGCAAAACGCTGGTCTACATCCGCCTGGCCCAGGAGCTGCTGGCCCGGGGAAAGTCCGTGATGATTCTGGTGCCGGAGATCGCCCTGACCCCCCAGATGATGGCCCGGTTCACCGCCTATTTCGGCGACCGGGTGGCGCTGCTCCACAGCGCCCTGCGGGCCACGGAGCGCTATGACCAGTGGAAGCGCATCCGGAAAGGGGAGGCCACCGTCGTGCTGGGCACCCGCAGCGCGGTATTCGCGCCGCTGGAGCATCTGGGCCTCATCGTGCTGGACGAGGAGCAGGAGAGCTCCTACGAATCCGAGCGGGCCCCCTGCTACCACGCCAGGGACATCGCCAAGTACCGCTGCATGACCGAGGGCTGCCATCTGGTGCTGGGTTCCGCCACCCCCACGGTGGAAACGGCGTGGCACGCCAAAAACGGCGACTATCACCTGGCGCTGCTGCGCCGGCGGTATAACCGCCAGTCCCTGCCGGGCGTGATCATCGCCGACATGCGGCAGGAGCTGCGGCAGGGCAACCTGACCGCCATCAGCCAGCCGCTGTATCACGAGCTGCAGGCCAACCTGACCCGGGGCGAACAGAGCATCCTGTTCCTCAACCGCCGGGGCAGCAGCCGCCAGCTCCTGTGTCCCAACTGCAGCTTTGTGCCCCAGTGTCCCCGGTGCAGCGTCTATCTGACGTATCACAGCGCCAACGGGCGGCTGATGTGCCACTACTGCGGCTATTCGGAGAAGGCGCCGGAGGCGTGCCCGGAGTGCGGCACCCATCTGCGCCATATCGGCTTCGGCACCCAGCGGGTGGAGGAGGAGCTGCGGGAGCTGTTCCCCGATACCCCCATCCTGCGGATGGACGCCGACACCATCGGCGCCGGGCACGAGGCCATATTGAAGGAATTTGACGAGAAAAAGGTCCCCATCCTCATCGGCACCCAGATGGTGGCCAAGGGGTTGGATTTTGAAAATGTCACGCTGGTGGGCGTGCTGGCGGCGGATCTGTCGCTGTATGTGGATCACTACCGCGCCTCCGAGCGGACGTTCAGCCTGCTGACCCAGGTGGTGGGTCGGGCCGGACGCGGCGAAAAGAAAGGCCGCGCCGTGATCCAGACCTACACCCCCGGCAACGACGTGATCCAGGCGGCAGCCGTGCAGGATTACGAGCGGTTTTACGAGGGTGAGATCCGCCTGCGTAAGCTGCGGCGTGACCCGCCCTTTGCCGACCAGTTCATGGTGACAGTCACCGGGCCGGAGGAATCCGCGGTGCGCCGCGCCATCCAGGAGATCAGCGACAGTTTGGTCTCGGCGTCCAGGCAGCCGCCCTATGACGCGCTGGGCCTGATGATCCTGGGGCCCGCTCCCGCCCCGGTGGTAAAGGTCAACGACCGCTACCGCTACCGGGTGACGGTGATCGGCCGCAACGACAAGACCCTGCGGGGCCTGCTGGCGGCCTTTATGAAAGCGTTCTCAAAGCGCGGTGAAAACCGCAATATGCAGATATACAC
>CAKTZN010000076.1 GCA_934635545.1 uncultured Oscillospiraceae bacterium
TCAGGTTCTAGTGCTCACTACGGGCGTGCGGGTTCAAGTCCCGCCTCGCGCACCACATAAGAGACACACGTTGGTGTGTCTCTTATTTTTTATCCTCCGAAGCCCTGTCCTTCCGCCGTACCGGCGGATTTTCCCTTTTTCCCCGCCGCACCTCTTGCCTCCTCCCCCGTCCTATGCTATGATAGCACCACAAAACCACAGGGAGGTGCCCCCATGACGCCCCTATCCAACTACGACAAGGCCCGCGACGCCACGGCGGCGGCCTTTCTCCGCTATGACCAGGAGGCCATGATCCGCAAATTCGGCCTGGCCCACGACGAGGACGCCCTCTACATTTCCTTCGTGGCCCGGGAATACCGGATCGACCGCAGGACCGGCACGGTGACCTGGGCATCGGATCCGTCCCACACCGCCAGCTATAACGAGGCCATGTCCATCTACGACGTACTGTGCGACTCCAAGCCCCTGTGCCACCTGTCCCACCAGTGGGTCAACGTGGCCAGCCTGTGCGCCATCCAGGGCGGCACCCTGGCCAAGGACGGCGACTTCTTCAAAAACTCCTGCGCCCAATTCGGCGGCGACGCTGCTGCGCTGGATCGCGCCTGCCGCCGGCTCCACGGAACACCCCAGCCCAAGGGGGACGTGGCCTATCAGCTGGCGCTGTTTCCCTTTCTGCCGCTGATCCTGCGGTTCTGGGAGGCGGACGAGGACTTCCCCGCCAGCATGCAGGTGCTGGTGGACAAAAACACCCTGGATTACCTGCATTACGAGACGCTGATGTTCGCCCTCTCCCACCTGATGACCCGCCTGGGAGAGGAGAGCCGCGGCGATTGACCCATCCCACCACGAAGGAGGTCTGCGGTATGCCCATCGGCCCCAGCCGCCCCCTCATATTGCATACGCCGGAGGCCATCGACCTGCGGCAGGCCGCCCGCTATCTGGGTGCCCAGGGCCAGCCGGATGACGCCACGCTGGCCCTGCTGGAGCGCTGCGCCCCGCCGCTGCTGCAAGCCGCCGCGCCAAGGGCTGCCTGGCTGCTGGCCGATACCGAGACGCTGGAAGCGCGCGGCATCCTGCAGGGCGCGGATATCCGCCGCCATCTGTCCGGCTGTCCCCGTGCCATCCTGATGGCCGTGACGCTGGGCCCCATGACAGACGCCGCCATCCGCCGCGCCGCCGTGGGCGACATCGCCGCCGGAGCGGCCGCCGACGCCTTGGCCTCCGCCCTGGCGGAGCAGATGGCCGATCAGGCGGAGACGGCGCTGCGCCAATGGGCCGCCGAAGAGAGCCTCTGCCTCACGGGACGCTTCTCCCCCGGCTACGGCGACTGGCCCATCGCCGTCCAGCCGCTGGTGGCCGACGCCCTGGACGCCCAGCGGCAGATGGGCCTTTACGTCACCGACACCTGTCTCATGACGCCCCGCAAGAGCGTCACGGCCCTGCTGGGCCTCAGCGATCACCCTGTAACCGGACAACTGGCGGGCTGCGGACACTGTGCGCTCCGCGCCCGATGTGACTATCGAAAGAGAGGGATCACCTGTGCAGATCAATGACCTTTTCCACCAGCCCCACACCATTCTGCTGGACGGCGGCATGGGCACCATGCTGCAGGCTGCCGGTCTCCAGCTCGGCGCCCGGCCCGAGGAGCTGAACATCACCGACCCCGAGGCCATCCAGCGGATCCACGGCATGTACGCCGCCGCGGGCAGCCGCATCATCAACACCAACACCTTCGGCGCGTCGGCCCACAAGCTGGCAAAAAGCCCCTACTCTGTAGAGGAGGTCATCGCCGCGGGCGTAGCCTGCTGCAAGAGGGCCTGCGCCCCTTACGGCGCGCTGACCGCTCTGGACATCGGCCCCCTGGGTGAGCTGCTGGAGCCCAACGGCACCCTCCCCTTCGAGACTGCCGTCAGCGAATACGCCCGCATCGTCCGGGCCGGTGTGGCCGCCGGTGCCGATCTGGTGGTGGTGGAGACCTTCACCGATCTCTACGAGCTGAAGGCCGCCCTGCTGGCCGTCAAGGAGAACTGTGACCTCCCCGTGCTGGCCAGCATGAGCTTCGAGGCACGGGGCCGCACCTTCACCGGCTGCACGGTGGAGAGCTTTGCCGCCACCGCCCGGGGTCTGGGCGCCGACGCGCTGGGCATCAACTGCTCTCTGGGTCCCCAGGAGATCTTCCCCATGGCCAAGCGCCTGGCCGAGGCCCTGCCCGGCGACTTCCCGGTGTTCGTCAAGCCCAACGCGGGCCTGCCCCGGGCCGACGGCAGCGGCTACGACATCACGCCGGAGCTGTTCGCCCAGCAGATGACCCCCTACCGCGATCTGGGTCTCTTCGCCGCCGGCGGCTGCTGCGGCACCACGCCGGACTTCATCCGCCTTCTGAACGACGTGTTCCGCGACTGCGTGCCCGGCCGGGCCGCCCATCCCATGCCCTCGGTGATCTGCTCCCCGGTGGAGTGCGTCACCGTTGACGGCGTCACCGTGGTGGGTGAGCGCATCAACCCCACCGGCAAAAAGCGCTTCCAGCAGGCCCTGCGGCAGAATGACATGGACTATGTGCTGGAGCAGGCCGTCTCCCAGGCGGAGGCGGGCGCGCAGCTTCTGGATGTCAACGTGGGCACGCCCGAGGTGGACGAGCCCGCCATGCTGGAGCAGGTGGTCAAGACGCTGCAAAGCGTGGTCAGCCAGCCCCTCCAACTGGACTCCACCAATTTCGAGGCGCTGGAGCGCGCCCTCCGCGCCTACAACGGCAAGCCCATTGTCAACTCCGTCAATGGTGCGCCCGCCGTACTGGAGCATGTGCTGCCCCTGTGCAAAAAGTACGGCGCGGCGGTCATCGGCCTGACGGTGGACGGCGCAGGCGTCCCCTCCGGCGTGGAGGAGCGTGTGGCCATCGCCCGCCGCATCCGCGACGCCGCCCTGGCCGCCGGTATCCCCATTGAGGATATCTATATCGACTGCCTGGCCCTGACCGCCAGCGCCCAGCAGGAGGACGCTCTGGCCGCCGTCGAGGCGCTGGAGCGGTGCAAGAAGGAGCTGGGGGTGCGCACCATTCTGGGCGTGTCCAACATCAGCTTCGGTCTCCCCTGCCGCGCCTATCTCAACACCATATTCCTGACCCTGGCCATCCACGCGGGGCTGGATCTGGCCATCATGGACCCCGCCAGCCAGGAGATGATGGCCGCCATCTACGCCTACAACGTGCTGTCGGGCCGCGACAAGCAGTGCGCCGCCTATGTAGAGCGCTACGCAGGCCGCGTCCCCACCTCCACCGCCCTGGCCCGGATCATGCAGAGCGCCTCTACCGGCGGCGTCACCTACGGTGTCAGCACCAACGCCGCCTATGCCCCGCTGATGAAGGCCGTGGAGCAGGGCCTCAAGGGCGAGGCGGCGACCGCCGCCCGCACCCTGCTGCAGGAGAAGGAGCCGCTGGAGCTGGTGGACGGTGCCCTGATCCCCGCTCTGGACGCGGTGGGCGCCAAGTACGAAAACGGCACCCTGTTCCTGCCCCAGCTTCTGCAGGCCGCCAGCGCCGCCCAGAGCGCCTTTGACGAGGTAAAGACCGCCATGGCCGCCCGGGGCGGCAGCGGCACCGGCAAGGGCCGCATCGTCCTGGCCACCGTCCACGGCGACGTCCACGACATCGGCAAGAACATCGTCAAGGTCATTCTGGAGAACTACGGCTTCGAGGTCATCGACCTGGGCCGCGACGTGCCGGTGGAGACGGTGGTCAACGCCGTCCGGGACAAGGACGTGCACCTGGTGGGCCTCTCCGCCCTGATGACCACCACCCTCAAGAGCATGGAGGAGACCATCGCCGCATTGCGTCAGGCCAATATTCCCTGCAAGATCATGGCCGGCGGCGCGGTGCTGACGCCGGAATACGCCAAAAAGATCGGCGCGGACTACTACGCCAAGGACGCCAAGCAGAGCGCCGACATCGCCAAGAGCTTCTTCAGCGTCGGCTGAAAATCACCCATCGCCCCACCAAGGAGGTGACCGCCCCATGCTGCGCATGGAGATCGCGCTGTTCCTGATCCTGGCCTTCGTGGCCTACATCTACTTTTCCGCACGGCGTGAGCGCACGCCCCTGCACCAAACCTTCTCCGTCCTGCTGCTGACGGTGCTGGTGCACCTGGTCTTTGACGGCGCCACGCTGTACACCGTGAACCACCTGGACACCGTGCCGTCCCTGGTCAACAGCCTGCTGCACCGTGCCTTCATCGCCACCATGCTGCTGGTGGTGTACCTCTTCTACCAATACATCGCCATTCTGGTGGAGGACGAGACCGGCGCGCCCCGCCGCTTCGACCTGGCGGCCAAGTGCTTCCTGGGTGCGGCGGAGCTGGCGGCCCTGGTGCTGCCGGTGCGCTACGCCATCACGCCGGAGGGCAACTACTCCACCGGCATGCAGGCCAACGTGTGCTACGGCGGCGTGGCCTTCTACCTGCTGCTGTGCGCCGGACTGCTGATCGCCAACTGGAAGCAGATCGACCGCAAGAAACGCTTCGCCATCGGCGCGGCGCTGCTGATCGAGTTCACCGTCTGCGCCCTCCAGGGCCTGCACCACACCTGGCTCATCAGCGGCATGGGCATCACCCTGATGACCCTGTCCTTCTACCTGACGCTGGAAAACCCCGACATCCTCCGCTCGGAGCTGACGGAGCAGAAGATGTCCATGCTGTACCTGAAAAGCCAGGTGAACCCCCACTTCCTCTACAACACCTTGGACGCCATCCGCATCCAGGCCCAACTGGACGGCGACAAAAAGGTGGCCGACCTTCTCATGCGCCTGGTGGACTTTTTCCGCCGCAGCGTCAAGGTGAACCAGCCCATGGTGCCGCTGGACGACGAGCTGGAGCTGCTGGAGGCGTACCTTGACCTGATGTGCTACCGCTATCCCCAACTGGAGTGCCGCTGCGACATCGACCCGGAGCTATATGACGTGCTGGTGCCCAATTTCATTCTCCAGCCCATCGTGGAGAACAGCCTGCTCCACGGCCTGAAAAACAAGGGCTACCGCGGCCAGGTGACCGTCGCCGCCCAGAAGCGGCCGGACGGCGCCATGGAGATCACCGTCCGGGACACCGGCAGCGGCTTTGCCCCGGGCAAAAAGGCGGAGATCGACCAGATGCTCCTCCACTACGCCCGCCAGCCCTCCAAGCTGGAGGGCAACAGCATCGGCGTGCTGAACGTCCAGAAGCGCATCAAGCTGCTGTGCGGCCGGGCCTACGGCCTCTCCTATACCGAAAACGACACCGGCGGCGTGACCGCCCATCTGCTGCTGCCCATTCAGGAGGTGACACCATGAAAAAGCTCCGCGTCCTGCTGGTGGACGACGAGATCATGATCCGCGAGGGGTTCAAGCGCCTCTTCGACTGGGCCGCCCACGACTGCGAGGTGGTGGGCGAGGCCGCCGACGGCATGGAGGCCCTGGCCCAGATCGACGCCCTGCAGCCGGATATCGCCATCATGGACATCAACATCCCCATACTGAATGGCCTGAAGGTCATCCAGCGCAGCCGCGTCAACCACCCGGACACCGCCTTCATCATCGTCTCCGGCTACGACGACTTCTCCTACTGCCGCGAGGCGCTGCGCCTCCAGATCACCGACTACATCCTCAAGCCCGTGGATTACGAGGAATTCGGCGACTGCATCGACAACCTGAAGATCACCCTGTTCCAGCGCCGCGCCGCCGCGGCCCCGGAGCAGCAGGACGAGCGCCCCATCACCGGCCTGACCCGGTATCTCCAGGCCCACCTGGCGGAGGACATCAGCCTGAACCTGCTGGCGGAGGAATTCCACCTCAGCGCCCCCTACATCAGCCAGCTCTTCAAAAACGAGATCGGCGTCAACTTCCTCACCTATCTCACCAACATCCGCATGGAGCAGGCCCGTAAGCTGCTGGTGTCCACCTCGCTGCCCATCGCCGAGGTATCGGAGCAATGCGGCTACGGCGACTACCGGGTGTTTACCAAGGCCTTCAAGAAGGCCGAGGGCGTCACCCCCTCCCAATACCGCCGGGACTTCCTGGAAAACGGCACATGACCGCCAAAGAGCGGCGCTGTAAACGCAGCGCCGCTCTTTTTGTGTGCCTTCTAAAGATTTGACACATTCGCCTGCAAAATCCGCCTATCGGAAAACGCCCCGCCGCGGTACAATAACAGCACAACAGGAGGAGAGAACGCTATGACATCATCCACACTGCTTTACAGTGCCGCGGCACTGATGGCCCTGTCCGGCATCCTGATGGCCGTAAGCGCCAGCCCTGCACTGGGCGCGGTGCTGCTGGCGGCCGGTGCCTGCATGGCCGCTGCCGCCCGGCACTTTCAACAAGCCGAAACGCAACACAAAGAAGAAACCAAGGAGGATAAAGAATCATGAAAAAGCAACTGCGTCGTTCCACTGAGAACAAAGTCATCGCCGGCGTCTGCGGCGGCATCGCCGAGTATTTCGATATCGACCCCACGCTGATCCGTCTGGCCTGGGTGCTGTTCTGCGCCCTGGGCGGCAGCGGCGTGCTGGCCTACATCATCGCCGCCATCATCATTCCCGAGGCCCCTGCCGGAGGTGTTCAATGAAGCCCCTGCGCATCGCCGCCATCGTCTTGTGCGTCGCGTCTGCCCTGTCGCTGCTGCTGTGCCTGTTCACCACGGACAACGACGCCCTGTTCCTGCCCCTGGCGCTTTCCAGCGCCGTCATCGCCAATGTGACCGACCGCTGCGCCGAAAAGCAGCTTCAGAAAGGAGAAGCCCATGACTAACAGCCTGACCGCCATCCAGAAATGTGCCCGCGTTTTCCGCGTCCTTGTCCGGGTGGGCCTGATCCTCTCCATCGCCGGCGCGGTCTTCGGCCTGGCCGCCCTGATGCTGTGGATCCGCTGGAACACCGCGCCTGCCACCGGCATCCCCCAGTTGGATCAGGTGATGCAGCTCATCGACCGGGGCAGCTATTACCACACCCTCTCCACCCTCATCGCCGACGTGGTGGGCTGCGCCTTCGGCGGTGCGCTGCTGTGGCTGTTCCACCGCTACCTGACCCACGAGCTGGCCGACGGCACCCCCTTCACCTTCAGCGGCGCCTCTGAGCTGCGCCGCCTGGGCGTCGTGACCATCGTGCTGCCCCTGGTAAGCCTGTGCCTCCAGGCCATCCCCTGCACCGTCTATGACCTGTCCTATCCCAGCCGCATGGAGAACGGCACCAGCGTCCTGCTGGGCGTGGCGCTGATCCTGGCGTCCCTGGTGTTCCGCTACGGCGCGGAGCTGACCCGGTCCAAGGAGATGATCTGACGGTGAAGGACTTCGTGTTGGCCGCCCTGCCCTGGGTGCTGGCCGGTCTGGCGGTGGCCATCCTCTGCGCCAAGGGCAGCCGCCGCAAATCGTCGGCCACCGAACAGCGCATCGCCCTGGGTATGAGCCTGGGCCTGCTGCTGGGCCTGGCGCTGAACGGCTGCGGCCTGTGGGAGAGCCACGCCATCGGCCTGGCGCTGGGTCCCCTGTGGGGTATGGCCCTTGCCATGCTGCTGCCGGAGAAGCCCCACGATGACGAACCCGATCACAAATCGTAATATTCTGACGCCATAATACCATTTGTTGTCGAATTTTACGCATGATACCAGGGGAGGAGACCGATCGACCGTCGGCTTCCTCCCCTGTTCTGCCATTTCCCATCCCGCGGCGGGGTGAGTCACCCCGCCGCAGTTTACGCAGTGAGCTCTTGTTATCTTCGTAGGGGGCGACGTCCTCATCGCCCCGCCGGTTTCCGGTACGGTATCGTTAAACCGTTGTAGGGGCGGACGACTCTGTCCGCCCCTGGCGATGATCGGATGATTTCCGTAGGGCCGACAGGGTCGTCGGCCCCTACAAACCATATTGATCACCGCCGATCCGGTCTGCCCCGCAGCCATGTCAAAAGCCGTCGTTCAATGTTTATGTCAACCACCGTCTTGCAAAGCCTGCCGCATCCCTCACACAGCTCCAACTCCTTTGACAGCCTTACATCCCACTTTGTATCCTCTCTCCCATGCAGTCTGTTCCAGCATTGCAAACAGAATTCCGCCATGTCACACCTCATTCTTTAGATTTAGTATACTCGTTTCAAGTATACTTTACGCATACTATCACAGCAATATCCTAAGAAGCCTCGAAAAAGCCTGTTATATCAACGGTTTCTCTCGCATAGATGGCGCTTACTACACCACA
>CAKTZN010000077.1 GCA_934635545.1 uncultured Oscillospiraceae bacterium
ATTTGTGCAGGCAATCTAAGCCTTCTCCATCCACATCCAATTACATTGTTCGGTTTTCAGGGTGCAAGAAATTGCACTTGGTCGGCATGACGGAACACTGCTGTGCTGACAAGTTGGTGCTGATTAGGGCGAGGGTCCACCCGTTCCCATCCCGAACACGGAAGTTAAGCTCGCTTCTGCCCACGATACTTGGCTGGCGACGGCCTGGGAAAATAGGTAGCGCCAACACGAAAGCCTGTGACGTTAGTCACAGGCTTTTGTCATATTCAAAAGTGCAGTAGAGTGGTGTTTTTATTTCGTAGGGCGCGATGCCCACATCGCGCCGTCGGAGATCAGACGGAATGGCTTGCGTACCTCGCCAATCTTTGCTACAATATCGCTGGGGGTGATTTATGATGCCTGATTACAGCAAGACCGGTTCCTCGACTGCGGAACAGGCGGTGCGGCTCTGTACCTGCACCAATGTCCGGTGCCCCAACCATCCCCGGAACCATGACCGGGGCTGCACGCCCTGCATCCAGAAGAACCTGAGCCGCCATGAGATCCCGGCCTGCTTCTCCAACGTCTATCCGGATCATGAGAAAATGGAGGGCTATACCTACGAGGCGTTTGCCCGGTTCGTGCTGCGCCACGGGGAGACAACAGAATGAAAAGCGGGAAGGCTGCGGCCTTCCCGTTTTTTGCTGCGGTCAGAGGATCGCCCGGATCTTCGACAGGTCGCCGCTGCACAGGGCATCCAGATTGCGGAAGATCTTCTCCGCGTCCCAATTCCACCACTGCAGCTCCAGCAGATAGGCGGTCAGCTCCGGGTCAAACCGGGGGCGGATCACCCGGCAAGGGTTGCCCGCGGCGACGGTATAGGGCGGGATATGGCCAGACACCACGGAATTGGCCCCGATGATGGCCCCATCGCCGATGTGTACGCCGGGCAGCACCGTGACATGCTGGCCGATCCACACGTCATTGCCCACCACGGTGTCGCCCTTCAGGGGAAGCTGGGCCAGCGATGGCGTGCATTTCTCCCAGCCGTGGCCGAAAATGTTGAAGGGATAGGTGGAGGGGGAGGCCATCCGGTGGTTGGCGCCGTTCATGATGAACTCCACGCCCCGGCCGATGGCGCAGAATCTGCCGATGATGAGCCGGTCGCCGATGAAGTCATAGTGGTGGGTCACATGCTCCTGGAACCGCTCCGCGCCGTCCGGGTCGTCGTAATAGGTGTAATCCCCCACGAGGATGTTGGGGCGGGTGATGACGTTTTTGATGTACACCACCTGGCGGATGTTCTCGTTGGGATAGATGGCGTTGGGATCCGGGCCGAACATGGCGGCACCTCCTGTCGTTTTTGTATGCTTTATTGTATCAGCTTCGCCGCGGCGGCGCAAGGGTGGGCGGAAGAATTTGTCGAAAGGGGCTTGACAAACGGGAAAGGGCTGGCTATAATTCATAACGCAGTTATGAAACGGCGTTACAGATAAAGGAGCGGCACAATGGCAAAGCAGATCGAAGGCGTTTCCCAGCGGATATTGGACTGCGCCAGGGCGGAGTTCCTGGACAAGGGGTACACGGACGCCTCGCTGCGCAGCATCGCGGCGGCGGCCAATACCAGCACCAACTCCATCTATGTGCGCTTCGGCGACAAGGAGGGGCTGTTTTCCGCCATCGTGGAGCCGGTGCTCAACGAGATGACGGAGCGGTTCCTGAAGATCCAGGAGGAATTCCACCGCATGGAGCGGACGGCCCAGGCGGCCCACATGGCGGAGTACGCCGACGGCGGCACCATGGAGCTGGTGAACTATATGTACGACCACCTGGACGAATTCCGCCTGCTGCTGGACGCCTCCTACGGCACGCGGTTCCACAACTTCGTGGACGCGCTGGTGGGCATCGAGGTGGAATACACCTACAAGTACATGGAGACGGTGGGCTATCCCACCCGGCTGGGGGATGCCACCACGGAGAAGCTGCTGCACATCGTCACCACCTCCCGGTTCGAGAGCATCTTCGAGGTCATCCGCCACGGCATGAGCCGGGAGGAGGCCGCCGAGTATATCGACCTGCTGAGCCGGTATCACCGCACCGGATTCTTCGCGGTGTTCACGCCTCAGTCATAACGTCAGGCAGGCTGCCGGAAACGGCAGCTTTCCATAAAACCATAAGTTAGCAAGCGCTAATCAAAAGGAGGAATCCACATGGAAAAGCAAAGCCCTGCCCAGCGGATCTGGGAGCTGGGCGCGGCGCAGCACGGCAGGCTGATCACGGCGGTGATCCTGGCCGTGGTGGGCGTGGTGTGCGGCATGGTGCCGTATTTCGCGGCGGCCAGGATCATTGCCCTGCTGCTGGCGGGAGAGCGGGCCCTGTCCGCCTATACCGTCTGGCTGCTGGCGGCGCTGGGCGGCTATCTGGCCCGGACGGTGCTGTATAACGGCGCGCTGGGCCTGTCCCACAAGGCCACCTTCGACATTCTGAAGACCATCCGGCAGCGGCTGCTGGCCAAGCTGCCCCGGCTGCCCCTGGGCACGGTGATGGACACCTCCAGCGGCAAGCTGAAGCAGATCATCGTGGATCAGGTGGACAGCATGGAGACCACCCTGGCCCACCTGTTCCCGGAGATGACGGCCAACATCGTGGCTCCGGTGCTGACGCTGGTGTATCTGTTCGTGCTGGACTGGCGGCTGGCGCTGCTGTCGCTGGCAGTGTTCCCCATCGCCTTCTTCTTCATGATGATGGTCATGGGCGGCTATGCCAAGGATTATGCCGGCGCGGTGCAGGCCACCAATGAGATGAGCGGCGCCATGATCGAGTACATCCACGGCATCGAGGTCATCAAGGCCTTCAACCAGGGCAAGAAGTCCTATACCCGCCTGGTGGATAAGGTGAAGGCCAACGCCCAGTACTACTTCGACTGGATGCGCCGCAGCCAGTTGGGCATGTCCATGGCCTACGCCTTCTTCCCGGCGCAGATGCTGACGGTGCTGCCCCTGGGCTGGGTGTTTTACAGCCACGGCACGCTGACCGTCGAGACCTTCATCACCGTGATCATCCTGTCCCTGGGCATGTCCGCCCCTATTGTGGCGGCCTTCAACTTCGTGGACACCCTGGCCCAGGTGGGCACTACCGTGGCCCAGGTGGACGAGATCCTGAAGGCCGAGGAGCAGCAGCACGCCGCGGTGCCTGTGACCTTCACCGGCCACGATATCCAGGTGCGGGATGTGTCCTTCGGCTACCATGACGACAAGGAGATCCTCCACCACGTCAGCCTGACCATCCCCCAGGACGGCATGACCGCCCTGGTCGGCCCCTCCGGCAGCGGAAAGTCCACCCTGGCCAAGCTGATCGCGGGCTTCTGGGACGTGAAGAGCGGCGCCATCACCATGGGCGGCCACGATCTGAAGGACATCCCTCTGACCCAGCTCTACGATCAGGTGGCCTTCGTATCCCAGGAGAACTACCTGTTTGACGACACCGTGCGGGAGAACATCCGCATGGGCCGCCGCACCGCCACCGACGCCGAGGTGGAGGCCGCCGCCCATGCCGCCGGGTGCGACAGCTTCATCGGCGGCCTGGAGAAGGGCTATGACACCCTGGTGGGCGGCGGAGGCGCGCACCTGTCCGGCGGTGAGCGGCAGCGCATCTCCATCGCCCGGGCCATGCTGAAGGACGCGCCCGTCATCGTGCTGGACGAGGCCACCGCCTATATCGACCCGGAGAACGAGGCGGTGATCCAGCGGGCCGTGGCCCGGCTGGTGGCCCACAAGACGGTGATCGTCATCGCCCACCGCCTGTCCACCATCACCGGCGCGGACAACATTGCCGTGGTGCGGGACGGACAGATCGCCGCCCAGGGCACCCACCAGCAGCTTCTGGAGAGCTGCCCGCTGTATCAGGAAATGTGGCAGGCCCATATGGGCGCAAAGGATGGTGAGACGGCATGATCGAGACCTTCAAGAAGATCTGGCAGTTTGCCGGAGATGAGAGAAAGAATATCAACAAGTCTGTTTGGGTCAGCTTCCTGACCGCCGTTTTGCAGATGTTCCAGGTGGGCGCCATCTATCTGGTGGTGCGGGCCCTGACCCAGGGCGCGCAGGGCGGCCGGACGGCCTGGCTGGCGCTGATCTTCGAGCTGATCAGCATTTTCGGCAGCGCCGTTACCGCCAGCACCTCCAAGATGTACCAGACCCACGCGGGCTACTTCATGGCGGCTGACCGCCGCATCGCCATCGCCGACCGGATGAAGAGCGTGCCCATGGGCTTCTTCAACGCCAACAGCCTGGGCCAGGTGTCCGGCGTGTGCACCACCGTGGTCAGCACCATCGAGACCATGGTGCCCATGGTGCTGGTGAACATCCTCAGCGGCCTGATCACCACGGCGGTGTTCACCGTCGTGATCCTAGTCTTCGACTGGCGCATCGGCCTCATCGCCCTGGGCGGCATCGCCCTGTACCTGCTGGTGGTGTCCGCCATGGAGAGAAAGTCCGCCGCCATCGCCGACGACACCCAGAAGTCCCAGACTACCCTTATCGAGGCGGTGCTGGAGACGGTGCAGGGCATGAGCGTCATCAAATCCTTCAACCTGACCGGCAAGGGCGACAAGAAGCTGCAGGACGCCCTGGAGTATCACCGCCGCAGCAATCTGCAGGTGGAGCACGTCATGACCCCCTATACCGCCGCCCAGGAGGCGGTGCTGCAGATCGCCGGTGTGGCCATGATGCTCACCGCTGTGGCGCTGTGGATCGGCGGCAGCATGACGCTGGCCAACGCCCTGATGACGCTGGTGGTGTCCTTCCTGGTGTTCAGCCAGGTGAAGCTGTTCGGCATGGGCGTGTCCATGCTGCGGCTGGCCGCCGCGGCCATTGATCGCACGGAGGAGACGGAGCGGATGCCCCGGATGGACGAGAACGGCAGGGCCGTTACCCCCGCCAGCCACGACATCGCCTTTGACCACGTCAGCTTTTCCTATGAGCACAAGCCCATCCTCCGCGACGTCACCGTGACGCTGCCCGATAAAACCACCACCGCCATCGTCGGCCCCTCCGGCAGCGGCAAGACCACCCTCTGCAATCTGGTGGCCCGCTTCTGGGACGTGGACAGCGGCAGCGTGAGGATCGGCGGCACGGACGTGCGGGACTACACCCTGGCCTCGCTGATGGATCAGATCAGCATGGTGTTCCAGAACGTGTACCTCTTCGCCGATACCATCGAGAACAATATCAAGTTCGGCTGCCCCGACGCCACCCATGAGCAGGTGGTGGCCGCGGCGAAGAAGGCCTGCTGCGACGATTTCATCGAGGCGCTGCCTGATGGCTATCAGACCGTCATCGGCGAGGGCGGCGCGTCCCTGTCCGGCGGCGAGAAGCAGCGGATCTCCATCGCCCGGGCCATGCTGAAGGACGCCCCCATCATCATTCTGGACGAGGCCACCGCCAACGTGGATCCGGAGAATGAGGACCGCCTGCAGAAGGCCATCGAGGCCCTGACCCACGAGAAGACCGTCATCATGATCGCTCACCGGCTGAAGACCGTCCGGGGCGCGGATCAGATCCTGGTGCTGGACGGCGGCCGCATCGTCCAGCAGGGCAGACATGAGGAGCTGATCCGTCAGAGCGGCATCTATGCCGATTTCGTCACCGGCAAGCGGGAGACCACCGGCTGGAAGCTGTAAATTTCCGGAACAAGCATAAAAAAACACGGAGCAGCGCTCCGTGTTTTTTTATGCTCTTTTGGCCAGCTTCCGGTATTCGTTGGGCAGCAGCCCCGTGCTCTTCCGGAACAGCTCAGCAAACCGGCTGGAGGTGGTGTAGCCGATCATCTGGGCGATCTGGCCCATGGTGAAGTCCGTGTCGATCAGCAGGTGCTCCGCCTGGCTCATGCGGCGGCCCTGGATGTACTGGGTGACGCTGCACCCCAACTGCCGCTTGAAGCAGCTTTTCAGCTTGCTCTCGCTCATGCAGGCGATGCTGGCCAGCCGCTCCAGGGGGATGTCGAAGGCGTAGTGGTCGGCGATGTAGCTGACCACGTTCTGCAGCCCCGCCATATCCTGCGCCGACAGGGGCCGCTCGTGCCGCTGGCTCTGCCGCTTCCAGGCGTCCACCACCAGGGCGATGGCCTCCGTCACCTTGGCCTCGTAAAACAGCGCCACGGCCATGCCCTCGCCCCGGTAGTTCTCGATCTCGAACAGCAGCCTGGACATGGCGGGAAAGTCCGCCGCCTGATCCACGCTCTGAAAGGCGGCGGGCAGGTCGAAGTAGTCGTCGGGGTACTGCTTTTTCAGAAAGTCCTCGTAGTAGGCCGGCAGGATCTCAATGCCCACCGCGTGGATGGGGATCCGCTTGTGGATCAGCGCCCGGTACCGCTGCCTGCCGCCCACGATGGTCTGGATATCCCCCGCCGACAGGCGGCGGTAGGGGTTCAGCTCCTCGCCGGAGATGGAGTCGTACCGCTGGATGCTGATGCACTCGGGGATGTCCATGTCCAGGCAGCAGTCCTCGTGAAAATAAAAATCGTGGATCTTGATGTCAAACAGCTCCTGCTTGGCATACAGCCAGTAGTAGCCGCCGCCGATGGCGGGCGCGATCTCCCAGCAGCTTCCCGCCCGGCTGAACTGGGCGGGGCAGGGGACAGGCCGGAAGTGATTCTGCGCCAGCATGGGATGATAGTAGTCCGTCAGGATCTTGCTTTCCATAGTGCTCCTTGCAACGATCAGACAATTCTTTGCAACGATTGGACGGCCTTTGCCGCCGGAGGTTGCGCAAGCTGTCATAGTGTGGTATTTTTCCTCTTGGTTAGCAAACTCTAACCGCAGTATAGCAAAAGACAAGTGAAAAGTCAAACCATCCATTCATCGCAAAGGAGAAAATCACCATGCAAACGACTGTAAAAAAAGGACTGACCGTCAAGGATCTGGTGACCGTGGGCATCTTTTCCGCCCTGTTTCTGGTGTTCGCCCTGGTGGGCGGCATCTTCTTCGCCCCTAACCCGGTGCTGACGTTCTATATGCCCGTGGGCAGCGCGCTGCTGTGCGGCCCCGTGTATCTGCTGACGCTGGCCAAGGTGCAGAAGCGCTGGGCCGTCACCATTCTGGGAGCGCTGCTGTGCGTCATCTGGTTCGTCACCGGCATGCACTGGGCCATGTCCCTGGGCTATCTCATCATGGGCATCGTCGCCGATCTGGCCGCCGGAGCGGGGAAGTACAGGAGCCGGGCACTGAACGCCCTGTCCTATATCCTCATCTCCCTGGGCGGCACCGCCTCCTATCTGGTGTTCTTCGCCGACCCCGACGGCTGGGCCAGCACCATGCTGGGCAACGGCACCGAGCAGTCCTACATCGACACCATGCGCGCTGCCGGTACCCCCTGGATCCTGATCATCATGCTGGCGGGCACTGTCCTGGCCGCCGCCGTCAGCGCCTTTGTGGGCGGCAAAATGCTGAAAAAGCAGTTTGAAAAAGCCGGTATCACCCAATGACCGCCCTGCGCCTGGATCCCCGGGCCAAGCTGGCCATGCTGCTGCTGTGCGTGCTGTGCGCCATGCTGGCCCCGAGCCTGTACTTTCAATTCGCGCTGGTGACGCTCATCGGCGTGCTGGCCGCCCTCAGCGGCAGATGGCGCTATGCCGTGAAGGGCGTGGCCGCCTACGCCCTCATCTGCCTGTTCACCGTCTGGTGCATGGGGATCATGACCGGCGTGTGGCGCACCATGTTCGTGGCCTTTCTGGGGCTGCTCCACAAGGTCTACGCCTGCGGCATGCTGGCGGGCGTGGTCATCGCCACCACGCGGGTCAACGAATTCCTCTCCGCCATGGCCCGGCTGCGGGTGCCGAAGAAGCTCACCATCCCCATCGCCGTCATGCTGCGCTATCTGCCCACCATCCGGGAGGACTGGCGCTTCATCAAGGACGCCATGCGCCTGCGGGACGTGTCGCCCACCCTCTGGGGCTTTCTGCGGGCCCCGGCCATGACGGTGAACTGCATCTACGTCCCGCTGCTGACGGCGGCCAGCAAGGCGGCGGATGAGCTCAGCATCGCCTCTGTGACACGGGGCATCGAGAATCCCAGGCCCCGCACCTGCCTGGCGGCCATCCGGATGACACCGGCGGACTGGCTGGCCATGGGGCTGATGGCGGCCTTTCTGGCCGCCGAGATCGTATGGAAGGCGGTGGCGGCATGATCGAATTGCAGCATGTGTCCTTTTCCT
>CAKTZN010000078.1 GCA_934635545.1 uncultured Oscillospiraceae bacterium
GCTGGACATGGATAAGGTGCTGAAAATGTGCCTGATCCACGACCTTGGGGAGTGCTTTACCGGCGATATCCCGTCCTTTGAGAAAACGGCGGCGGATACGACTAGGGAGGACGGCCTGCTGGCCCGGTGGGTGGCCGCCCTGCCCCAGCCCTATCGGGAGGATATGGCGGCGCTGTACGCCGAGATGGACGCCCTGGAGACGCCGGAGGCCAGGGTCTATAAGGCCCTGGACAAGCTGGAGGCGGTGATCTCCCACAACGAGTCCCCGCTGGACACCTGGCTGCCCCTGGAGTACGAGTTGAACATGACCTACGCCAACGACAACGTGGCCTTCTCCCCCTACCTGACCGCCCTGCGGGAAGCCGTCCGCAAGGAGACGGAGGAAAAGGTGGCCAAGGGCCAGTGATCGATCACGCTTTGTTATATCGCGTGTTGTTTATACGGAATGGTATCACTCGAAGCGTAAAATCCCCCATTGTCACAGGAACAGCCGCGCCTTCTGGCGCGGCTGTTTTGTTTTTCCTTCCCACGCAAAAAAATGCATCACCCGATGGGTGATGCATTTCACTGGCGCAGTGGGAGGGATTCGAATTAGAAAAGGTGGTTTAATGCGGTGTTCCCCGTATGTTTTACGGGCTATTTTGCGGTTTTGTACGGCACACAGCCGCCTTTTGTTCCGGTTTTGATTTCCGCCTAAAGGGTGAAAATAAGGGGGAGAAACACCGGCGTTTCTCCCCCTTATTCTATGCATTTTGCCACCCTGCCTTACGAGAAGTTCAGCTGCTGCTTGAGGGCGGTTTGCAGGATCGCAGAGACATTCAGCCCGGCCTCGTTGGCGGCAGCGTTCAGCCACGAGGGAAGCGTCACATTCCGGCGCACCGTGCGCTGCTCGTTGGCCCGGCGGTAGGCCAGCAGGTCAACATCTACCAGGGACACAACATCCCCGGCGGCGTGGTCTACGTGTTCGCTGGGCGCGGGGAACGGTTTCCCATCGTCCTGCATATCAATGCCCACCAGGCCGATGGCGTCGCGGGCCATGGCGATAGCTTCCGGAAGGTCTTCGCCCTGGGTGTTGATATCCAAATCCGGGACATAGGCCATATAGCCGCCCTCTGGCAGCTTTGTGAAAATCACAGGATAAACAATTTTCATAATCGTAACCCCCTAAAGATATATGATATGCGGAAAGCGGAGGACTTATTTCAAGCCCCGCCGCCGGATGATCGCCTGTGCTACGGCTTCCTTGATCTCCTTCTGCCGGGAGATCGGCTCAATGCTCTTTCCGTCGGTGTATATGTCGTGGTCGCCGCCGCTGCGCTTGTAGTACCAGCCGTTCTTTTCCAGCAGCTTTATCAGATCGCGTCGTTTCATATCTTCACCTCGCAAGTTTATTATACACACTAAATACACATTTGTCAATAGGACTGTTTTGCCGGTCAGCTGCGCCCCGGCGGCGGTGTCAGAGATCAGACCGACGCCCGGCGGCTGCATCTGCCCTGTGCGGCTCCTGGTGGCCGCAGACGCCCGCCGGTGGCGGCGGGGGTAGACACAGCACCCGGCGGCAGCGCCCGCCCTGGGCGGCCTCTGGCGGCCCTTTTGCGGCATGGGGGATTTTTTCACACAGCCGAGGGGAAGCGGGGCATCTCAGGCGGGCCGCCGTGATCTTTTTGACCAGGGGGGTGGGGTGCCCCTCCGGGGCCGCGCCTGCACGCCCGCGCTATGCCCGCTGTGCGCCCGCACACGCCCTCAGGCGGGCAAAGCTGGCCGGGTGGCGGTGTGCGCCATCAGGCGGCCACAGGCGGCTTTCCTGGCCTCGCCTGCGCGTGAGGGGCCGCAGCGCACCGGCGAAGCGCCGCCGCACGGTGCGTCCGTGTCCTGGCTGTGCGCCCGCCGCGCATTATGCGCGAGGCCGCTGCCCCGCAAAATTTTCCCGCCGTGTGTGCGTAAAGCCCTCTGGCCGGTCTCCAAGGCCGATACCCCCGCAGCCGCAGGGAGGGGGGGATATGCCGCGCCCGCCGGTGCCCAAGTCGGGCACAGCAGGCCGCAGCGCAGCAAAAAGGGGCACACGACGAAAACACCCGTCGGTGCGCTCTTGCAGATCGCGGTCACGATAGCAGCCATGGTAGCACCTCCATCCGCCGGGCCACCCGTGCGCCCGTGCGTTTTTGATTATCTCCATGGTAGCTTGTGGCCGGTGACTTTGCAAGGCCTCCCGCCGTGTTTCTCTGTACCCTTTCCTAAAGTTATATCTTACTACAAGTAAGAAACAAGGCCCTGGCCTTGTGGCGCTGATAGGTGATCGTCCCGGTAATTCACAGGGACTTTGTACTTGACATACTGATAGCTGCCGAACTCCGTCATACGCTCCTCGCGCTCCATGACGTGGCAGCCAACCGGCACGCCCAGGGCCGTATCGTTCGGCACATACTCCGACACCACCACGGGCCGTGCCAGGCCCTTGGAGCACGTCCACATCTGAGCGCCCACGGGCCGCCCCTCTACGCTCTCCTTGGTCATGTAGGCCGCCCACTGGTCGTATTCCCGGCACCCTACCGGCTCCATATCGACAATATCACCGAAAGGCCACAGGCTGCGGACTTCCTCCATGTCGTGGCCGGTGGCGGACATCATAACGTGATGATGCAGCCGCCCATCTCCATGCTTGTCCTCGGTGGTGTAGATATAGCGGAGGCTCACGCCCCGCAGCCGCCGTGACTTGCGGAGATCAGCCAAGAACCGCCGGACGTTCTGCACGGCCTCCTTGCGGGTGGCCGGTACGTCACCGTCCCGATAGGTCAGCGTCAGGAACAAATCCTTTCCGGTGAAGTTGCAGGCCAGCAGCAGTTCAAGCCGCCCGCGGGCCGTTTTGTCGTTCATGGCCTTTTGCGCGGCGCTGGTGGCCCTGGACTTGGCCGCCCGTACTCGCGGGCTGTCCTGCGGCTCCGGCGCGGTATAGATCACCGTCTTGCGAATACGCCCGGCGATGATGGTCTTTTTACGTTTTGCCATAGTAAGTACCCTGTGATGTGGAAAGATGCAGCGGCCTTTCCCCTGGGCGCGCGCCTTAGGGGCTGTGGCCGCTGCATCTGTTGTGTGGTTTCCTGCTGTCCTCACCTGTGGCCGCTATCCACGGGCGGGATTACTTAACCGGCGTCTGAGCCGTACACGCTCCGGCGGCTGTATCCGCCGGACTGGTGATGATCTGCGCCAGCTGGACGATCTGTGCCCGCTGCGCCTCTGTCAGCATGGCGGCAAGCCGCCGGGCCGCTGTGTCATTCAAGAATAGCAACCCCTTTCTCCAAGAAGCTAAAGCCGAATAAGCGGGTGATTTCGTTGAGGTCTGTCATTTTTCGCTCCGCAATCTCTTCTATGGTGTCCTCCGTATCTCCTTCGTCCTGCATACAGGGCAGCCACGAAATATCTTTCTCCGGCTGGATCGCGCTGCGGTATGCCTCTGCGCCGCGCTGGACGCCCAGCAAGTACATTGAATGCAGCGCTAAGACTGCCCGCTCCTGTACTGTACCGAGCTGACGAACACAGGGAGAAACTACCTTGGCAGCGCAAGACGCCTCCAGAAGCAGAGGAATAAGTGTCGACTGCCGGTTATAGGGAGTGAATTCACACGCCACCATAAGTTCTTCGTCGGTCATAATCATTTCGTTTTCGTCCACAAGTATCTCGTTTTCGGCCTGCCTGCTGGCTGCGCTAAAGTTACCATGATCTTCCATTGTGATACCTCCTAATCCATCATACATTCGGCCATCATGCGGACAGCCAGCTTAAAGCCGTTCTGGAAGCCCAGCGACTGACAGGCAACGCCATAGCCCATAAGGGCCTCCTGGTCGTCGTCCTTTTCACCCAGCTTGACTTCACCCCGAATGATCTTCATCACTTCCTCCTCCGCTTCTTCGACCATCGGCGTCGTTTTCGTCACAAGCGCTTCGAAGTCCTGAAGCGTGCAGCCACAGCTTGCGGCCTCGATTGCCTCAAGTACCAGCTTTGGATTTAGCATAGCGGCAGCAGCTCCTTTCCCTCTGCCCGGCGTTTTGCGTCTTCCTGCAAAACTCGGTAAACACGGCGCTGACCATCAGGGGGCAGATCGTCAAACAACTCCCACCAGCACCGCATAGTGCAGCCAGGGTCAGCCGCCTCATATGCGGCGTGTTCTTCCGGCGTCAATGATAAAAGCCGGTCTTTTGTCAATTTTTCCATACTCTTTTCTCCTTTACAATGTTCCCACGGCAAGGCCGCTTTGTTTTTCTGCCTGTTCTTCCACCCAGCGCTCAAGGCCCACGCGGGACACCACGGTACGGCTGCCCACCCGGAACGCCGGGAACCCCTCCGCGTGGCACAGGTTATAGACCAGCTTCGGGGACACCCCCAGCAGCTTGGCCGCCTCGGTCACGCTCAAGGCTACTCGCTCCATCAACTCACCCCCTCCCGCGCCTGATCCGCCGGGCCGCCGGGGCAGTTGACGGTAAAGAGATCGTCCAGCTTCCGCCCCAGGGCTTTACAGATACCGGCGGCGGTCTTGGCTGACACACCCTGCCCGCGCTCGGCGCGGATCACGGACGAGTGGGGAATACCAGCCGCCCGCGCAATGTCCAGTTTGCTATATCCGGCCTCTACACGGGCGTAAGCAATAGCCTGGGCATGGGGTACAATTTCTGTTCGCTGCTGCATGATTACACCTCCAAACTAAACGAATCATTGAGTTGCCTTTTGATTATACTCAATGATTCGTTTACTGTCAAGCTAAAAATAAATAATTTGTTGACTTCCTCTTTTTTGCGGCTATAATGTGAGTTGTCAATATGCGATGAGGGAGAGCGCCGTATGTCAACAAATACTGAAAATAGTAAAGCATTGATTGCCCAACGTATTAGAGTTGCAAGAGCTTTGGCAGGTTTGAAGCAATCAGACGTTGCGGAAAGGCTAGGCTTAACGCCGCAGGCGATAAGCAACTACGAAAGGGGCGTAAACTCAGTTCCAAATACTGTAATACAACAGATGGCTGTCCTATATAGGACGTCAACAGATTATTTGCTTGGAAATGTAGACAGATGGACATATTCTGACAACGAGGAAACAAATATGCCCAGCGATGGCGTGGCCAATGTTCCGGCTCAGTGTGTCGAATACGCAAACCGTCTATGCCGGTCTATTCAACGCATTCTGTCTACTGTGACCATGACATCCCCCGAACTCCTTCCGTATGCCGATAAATGCCTTAGCGCGGCAATAGAAAGCTTTACTGGTCTAAGCGACCTATTTCTTTACACACCTGCAAAGTGGTTTGATCCTGAACGGTACGAAGAAAGTGGAATGGAAGAAATCAATAAAATGGTAGCTCCGTTCTATGAGTTTTTATGCCTTACACGAGATAAACACAAACAAACATCTGACGGGAGCGATATCAAAAACGACTAACCCCACGCCCGGCGGCAGCTGCCGCCGGGCTGTGTGCCCAATTCGGGCACATTGCGGGCCGTCAGGCCACGCAGAACCGCCGGACGGTGGTTTCTTTGGTGAACGCTGCGGCCACATCCGGCAGGGCCTTACGCAGTGCCCCGGTGTCGATACGGGCGCTGGTGACGTTCTTCCAGGTGATCTTGTACTCCCCGGCGGTGATCGTCTCCGCGTCCCCCATGGCCGCCTTGATGGCATCCTTGAGGGCTTCGGCCTCCTGCTGGGCTTCTTCAATCAGGGCTTGCAGCTGGCGCAGCTCCCGCGCCTTGCGTTCCATTTCGTTGGTGCTCATATGTGATCCTCCTTGTTATGTGGGGAGCTGGGCGGCGTCTGGAATGTATTGAGCGCTCAAGGGGCTTTTCACCAGTAGGTCTGCCGCCCGATCGTGGCTTGTTTAAGGCCGCTCCCTTAATCTATGGTCTTAGTATAGCATATTTACACCAATATGTATATTGACATTATAGACATATTTACACCAATATATTTGTAGAGATTGTATATTTACATCAATATACTTTTCTGCTATAATATAGCTACACTGGAAGGGTGGCTGCGTTTTTCGGCAGCCCCCACGATAACGAAGAAAGGAGGCCAAGCCTTGGCAGTTACAAAGGCCAACCAGAGGGCCGTCAATAAGTACGTCAAAAACAACTATGATCGTATCAATGTAACCATGGCAAAGGGCAAAAAGGACACCCTGAAAGCCCACGCCGAAACCATGGGGGAAAGCGTCAACGCCTTTATCAATCGGGCGATTGACGAAACCCTTGACCGGGATCAGGAAAAGAAATAAGCCCGGCGGGAGCAGCCGCCGGGCCGTACCCAATTCGGGCACAAACACAAGTATAGAAAAATCCCGCCCGTGGATAGCGGCCACAGGCGGGACAGCAGGAAAACCACACACAACAAATGCAAGGTCTCCGTATGCCTATTATAGCATACCGGGGCCGTTTTGGAAAGGAGTTTTTTCACCATGGCCGGGAGAAATGCGCGTGGCATGGGCAACATCAGGAAGAAAACCAAGGTCGATAAAAAGACCGGCAAGAAATACGAGTGGTGGGAGGCGCGATACACCGCCGGACGTGATCCGGGCACCGGCAAGCAGGTGCAGCGCACCATCACCGGCAAGACGCAGCGGGAGGTATCGCAGAAGCTGGCGGCGGTGGTGACGTCCATCGACAGCGGCACCTACATAGCCCCCAGCAAACAGACGGTGGGCCAGTGGATGGACACCTGGGCAGATACCTACCTGGGCGGCGTCAAGCCTCACACGGTGGTCTCCTACAAGACGCAGATCGCTAACCATATTAAGCCCGCCATCGGCGCGGTACGCCTGGAGGCCCTGGACACCCCCACCATTCAGCAGTTCTACAACCAGCTTGCCAAGACCGGCCAGCAGGTGCCGAAGCGGAACCAGGCGGGCGAGATTGTCAGGCGCGGCGGGCGCATTGTGTACGAGGCTGCGCCTCTGTCCCCCAAGACCATCAAGAATATCCACGGAGTACTCCACAAGGCCTTACAACAGGCCATAGCCGCCGGTCTGATACGCTTTAATCCGGCGGACGCCTGTACCCTGCCCCGTGTCGAGCGGCCAGAGCTGCACCCCTTAGACGAGCGGGAAACGCGGGCCTTTCTGGAGGCCATTCAGGGCCACGAGTTCGAAACGCTGTATACGGTGACGCTGTTCACCGGTATGCGTGAGGGCGAAGTGCTGGGCCTGACGTGGCCTTGTGTGGACTTCGCCGCCGGTACGATCCTGATTAAGCAGCAGCTCCAGCGGGAGAAGAAGCCCGGCGGCCAGTACCGGCTTGTCCCCCTGAAGAACGACAAGCCCCGCACCATCACGCCCGCGCCCTCCATCATGGAGCTGCTGCGGCAGCACCGCAAGCAGCAGACCGCCTGGCAGCTTCGGGCCGGTGAGCTGTGGGACAATCCCGCCGGGTACGTGTTCACCAACGAGATCGGCGGGCACCTGGTGTCCTGGACGGTCACGAAGAAGTTCAAGCGGATCGTGACCAGCATCGGCCGCCCTGACGCCCGCTTTCACGATCTGCGCCACAGCTACGCCGTGGCCGCTATCCGCTCCGGTGACGATATCAAGACGGTACAAGGAAACCTGGGCCACGCAACAGCAGCGTTCACCCTGGACGTGTACGGCCACGTCACCGACCAGATGAAACAGGCCAGCGCCGCCCGCATGGAATCCTACATCAAGGGCGTCCGAAACCTGTAAAGGGGGAAATAAAGGGTGAAAGCCCTAAATCAGCATAGCAAAAAGTCCCGAAAACCACGTGTTTTCGGGACTTTTCCTTTGGCGCAGTGGGAGGGATTCGAACCCTCGTGCCGCTTTTGACGACAACACGATTTCCAGTCGTGCTCGTTATGACCTCTTCGATACCACTGCATATTCAATTCGCTGCGAAGCACAGCATCATTTATTATATCAAACTTTTTCCATTTGTCAATAGTGCAAAACAGAAAAAAGCGGCAATTTTTATTGACTTGCGTTCCCCGCCCGGACATAGTATAATATTTAACAATGAGGATAGAAGGAGTGCGCCTATGATGATCGAAAAAAGCGGCAGCATCGAGCTGCGGGATATTTCCATCGCCGAGGAGCTGACGCCGGAAATAAAGGAGATGGCCGCCGGGATGGTGCGGGTGAAGCACCTGTACCGCAGCGCGCTGAAGATCGCCGTGACCCAGATGGA
>CAKTZN010000079.1 GCA_934635545.1 uncultured Oscillospiraceae bacterium
GAGATGCACTCCATCAAGGGCGGCATGATGAACTGCCAGAAGGAAATGAAGAAGGCTGTGGACTGCGGCTACTGGAACCTGTTCCGCTACAACCCCGAGGGCGAGAAGAAGTTCACCCTGGACTCCAAGGCGCCCGCCGGCGGCTATCAGGACTTCCTGATGAACGAGGCCCGCTACAGCCGCCTGACCCGCGAGTTCCCCGAGCGCGCAGAAGTCCTCTTCAAGCGCAATGAGGACGAGGCCAAGGCCCGCTACGAGCACCTGCTGAAGCTCATCGAGATGTACGACAAATAAGCGGAAAGCTTAAAAGCATAAGAAAAGCACCCCAAAAGGGGTGCTTTTCTTATGCAGTGAAAATACGAGAGAAAACTGCGGCGGCATATGGGGATCATTGCAGCCGTTCCGTTACCTCGCGGCTCAGCTTTACGGCGCCGTAGAGATTCTTGGCGCTGCATCCGGCACGGCCGCCGCCGGCGCAGGCGCAGGCACACGCGCAGGCGCAGCTACTGGCGCAGGCACAATGGCCTCCGCCGCCGAAGCCGCCTCCGCCAAATCCGCCGCCGCGGTTGTTGGTGGGCGGCTTGGGCCGGTGGGGCGTTCCCACGCTGCCGGGACGGGGCCTGCCGTCAGGCCCGGCGGGGTACCATAGGTGGTTGACGAACACATAATGCGTGCCGAAGCCGCCCCGGTAGCCGTCGCCGCTGCTGGCCCAGAGAACCACCAGGAAGATGATCACCACGAAAACAGCCAGCACCACAAGAAGGCCGCTGCCGTCGTCGTAGCCGTAAGCATCGTCGTAATTGTCATAGTAGCCGCCGTTATAGTCGGCGGGCATGTTGTCGATGCTGTACGCCTGATCCAGCACAGTGGGCCAGTCGGCATACCGCACCGCGGCGGTCATGGTCTCGCCGTAGCCCAGGTCCCGGGCCGAGATCACCATGCCGGTATCGGTGACGGTTACGTCGCCCACGGCGTTGGACGTGCTGCTGAAATCGCCGGTGACGCCGGCGGGATCGTTCCAGGTCAGGGTCATCTCGCCGATCTTTGCCTCGTCGAACCAGCCGGGGGTGTAGTCGTAGGACACCGCGCCGCCGTCCAGCGCATACATATACTCCTGCACCCAGGAGAAGGCGAAGGTGAAGGTCTCGCCGTCGTCATAAGCCTGTCTCAGATAGACGTACATGTAGCTGTTGTCGTACTCCAGCCGCTCGATATTATCGGTGAGGGCCGTCTCCTCCCGGATGGAGCCGTTGGGGATGCCGATCTTCAGTTCCTGGCCGTAGGGCAGGGACTCCAGGGCCGTCCACTCCAGGGAAACGGTCATGTTCAGGCTGCCGTCGTCGGTATTGGGGGTGACGGTGACGTCGTAGCGGTCGATATAGTCGTAGTCCGCCCAGGCGGCGACACTGAGGCACAGGGCAAGGCCCAGGCCCAGCAGCAGGGTGAGCAGCTTTTTCATTCCGCCGCCTCCTTTCCCCGTAGCTGGCAGAGGTGATCCATCTTCGCGCTCTCCGCCCGGATGGCGGCGCAGCAGGGATCGTTCCAGATATCCTTCCAGTCGTCGTGGAGCAGGTCGCCCAGCGGCGCGTCGGACAGCCAGCTCTGGCAGGGCACCACCTTGCCGTCCGGCGTTACCGCCATGTTGGAGAGGCACGCGCCGCAGCTCGGGATCAGATTCAGACCCAGCTCACGCAGCGTCTCCTCATCCAGCCAGCCGGGAGAGGTGAAGTCCAGCTCCATGCCCAGCTCACGGGCCGTGTCCACTGCCTGGCGGAGGATGTCCGTCAGTTCATCGGCGGCCAGGGCGGTGGCCCGGCTCTCCTGCCCGCAGGCGCTGCCGGAGGGGATCAGGCCCGAGCAGGTGGCGTACCGCACGCCCAGACTGTGGGCAAAGCGCAGCGTGTCGGCATAATGGGTATTGAGAGAGCACAGGGGCGTGTTCACCGACACGATGAGTCCCGCCTCCACCGCGTGGCGGATGCCCTGCACCGTGTCGTTGAAGCCGTTGACGCCCACCAGTTGGTTGTGAATATTGCCCTCGGCACTGTACAGAGTCACCTGGACACTGTCCAGGCTGGCGTCGTAGAGCCCGGCGCACAGCTCCGGCGTCAACAGGCGGCCGTTGGTATTCAGGCGGGTGACGAACCACTCCGCCGCGCGCACCAGCTCCACCAGGTCGCTCCGCAGCGTCGGCTCGCCGCCGGTGAAGGTCACCTGAGGGATGTTGGCCTTGCGTAGAAGCTCCAGCGCGGTTTTCCACTGCTCGGTGGATAACTCCGGCGTCTCACCCATGGGCTGGCCCGCGGCGTAGCAGTGCAGGCACTTCTGGTTGCAGTGCCACGCGCCGTCCTTTTCCATGGCGCTGACCATCAGATCCATCCGATGGGGCGCGGTCATCTCCGGCGCGTAGTCTGCCAGGGTCAGCAGTGCCACCTCCGCCTCCGGCTCACGGCCCTGGGCGATGGCGATCAGGCTGGTCAGCATCAGGTGCATATCGGCAGCCAGCGTCTGCCGCCTGGTGCGGGGGTAGGTACGGTGGGTCTCCTCCACCGCCGCCGTCAGCAGGGCCTCCCACTGGCGCTCCTCCAACTCCTGGCCCTCGTAGGCCTGAAGCCGGTCCATCAGATTGGCCAGCATGATGGCCCAGCTCAGGTTCAGCGGTACCAGCGACGCGCCGTTGAGCAGCAGCAGAAACGGCGCGTCCGGCGTATCATCACCGGGCGGGATCATGTGGATGCGCACCACGCCGGGGCCCTTGGGGTCCAGCGTAATGTGGCGCACACAGTCCAGATGGGCGCGGCGATAGCGCCGCTCCCGGAATGTCATATGTTTCATAGGTTCCTCCTGTGGGGCGGAATGCGCCCCGGTGATGTCAGCATACCACACAATGGGGAAAATGACAAATAAAAAAGCACCGGAGCGGGGTGTGATCACACCCCGCCCCGGTGACCGGTTCCGTTTTCCCCTTAAAACTCCGCCTTGAAGGCAGCGGGAAGGTCGGTGCCCTCCGGCAGGACGCCCAGGACAACGTAGTTCCCGTTGACGGTGACGGCGGAATTGTTCTTCCAGGCCGGGGCATTCTCGGGATAGGCGTCGTCGTTGGCGATGGTATCCACCCGCTGCTGGAAAATGGCGCGGACGGTCTCGGCATCGGCGGCGTTGGTGACCTCCACCATCGCCAGTTCACAGCCGAAGCCGGAGACCGGCGGCTGATAGGCCACAAGCTGCTTCGTCTCCACAGCGGTCAGGCCGGGATAGAGGCTCTCCAGCTCGGCGGTGTCCTCCACGGGGAACATGGGATATTCGTCGCCCAAGGCGGCAACAGCATCCGCTGCCACCTGCTTCAGGTCAACGGACTGGGTCTGCGGATCCTGCTGGGGATCACTGCTGACGTCTCCGACAGGGGTGTCGTTTCCGCCGCAGGCGGCCAGCGCCAGCACCATTGCGGCGGCCAGCAGCAAACAGATGAACTTTTTCATAGCAATTCCTTCCTTTCTTTCGCATGGACGCCCTTCTTGGGCGTTCAGCGCCAGTATAGCGCATTTTCCATGAAATGCAAGTACTTATTTGACGAAGAAGGGGACAAAAATGTTCCCGGTTCCGGTACAGAAAAAAGCACCCGCGGGGCAGGTGCTTTTTTCTACCATATAAACCACAAAGAGGGGAAGAAATTACTCGTTGGTGTAGTTGTCGAAGTAACCCTGGATGTAGATGATGGGGGTGCCCTTGTCGCCGCTGCCGCTGGTCAGGTCGCACAGGGAGCCGATCAGGTCGGTGAGGTTGCGGGGGGTAGTACCCTCGGACACCATGTTGCCCACCAGGCTGACCTTGGCATCCTTCTGGCGGATCTTCTCGGCCACAGCCTTCTGCAACGCCTCGCCGGTCAGGTCGCCGAAGTCGTGGTCGGCCAGGTACTTCAGCTTCAGCTCGTTGGGGGTGCCGACGAGACCAGCGGTATAGCCGGGGGCCACCACGGGGTCGGCCAGCTCCCAGATCTTACCGGCGGGATCCTTGAAGGCGCCGTCGCCGTAGACCATGGCCTCGATCTGCTTGCCGGTGGCCTGGCTCATGGCCTTGCCGATACCCTCGGCCACGGCCATGGCGTCACGGGGAAACAGCTTGACACGCTCGTCGTCGGCCTTGTTGCTGCCCAGCAGGCCGTACTGGGGGTTATAGCCGCTGCCATCCACGGGGTCGGTCAGCAGGTCGTCCAGGCCCAGCACCGTCCTGGCACCGGCGGCCTTCAGCAGGCGCTTGCTGCGTGCGCGGGTGTGGATATCACAGCAGATGACGGTATCGGTGTAATCCAACACCGCCTGGACGCGGTTGGCGAAGATGATCTCCGCCTGGGCACCGGCGGCCTCAATGATGGACTTGTAATAATCCACATAGTCCACGCCGGTGAAGGGGTGGATCACGGCGCCAAAGGCGTCGCGGAAGCGCGTGAGATCCAGTACATCGTGCCAGGGGTCGATGCCCGCCTCGTCCAGTTGATCCATGGACACCAGATGGTTGCCCACCTCGTCGGAGGGGTAGCTGAGCATCAGCACCACTTTCTCGCAGCCGCCGGCGATACCCTGCAGCAGCAGGGAGAAGCGGTTGCGGCTGAGAATGGGGAACGCGACGCCAACGGTCTTGCCGCCGGTCTTGGCCCGGACATCGGCGCTAATCTGCGCCACGGTGGCGTAGTTGCCCTGGCAGCGGGCCACCACGGACTCGGTGATGGCCACCACGTCCTTGTCGTGAGGCTCGATGCCGTTTTCACGCAGTGCGTTCAGCACGGTCTCCACAGTGACGGCCACGGCGTCGTCGCCCTGGCGGAAAATGGGCGCGCGCACGCCCCGCACAACAGTTCCCAACGTTCTCATATTCCTCTATTCCTTTCGCAGTCCTTCAAAAGCATTTTGCACTTAATTATATCAGCAGTACACACATAAGTAAAATACCGATTTTTAATATTCAGCATAAGCCACACTTAATATATTTCCCTCTTGCTTTTTCGGAAAATCTGTGTATAATATAAGGGTACGGGCTTGTAGCTCAGCTGGGAGAGCGTTCGGTTCGCATCCGAGAGGTCGAGGGTTCGAATCCCTTCAGGTCCACCAATAATAAATGGCACCCGAAAGGGTGCCATTTATTATTGGTGGCTTTAACAGGGCATGAGAAACGAGCTCCGGCTTGACGGAGCGTAAGCGACAGGCAAGCCGGGAGAAACGTGCCGGTGGCACGTTTCGCAAGCGAGAGGAGAATCCCTTCAGGTCCACTGCTATTCCCTGGAACAACCAGAAACTCCACGCGCCTTATGTGAGCGCACACGAAAAAGGACGCCGCGGGAGATCCCGCGGCGTCCTTTTTTCGGTTGGGACGTAAGTACGCTTTGGTATACGCTTACTTCTGGTTGGCCAGGACCTTGTTGGCCTCGGCCATTTCGGCGAAGATACCGGCGTGCTTCTTGCTGACGATGGTTCTGATCACCAGCAGGGTGCCGATCATCAGAGCAACAGCGATGATCAGGTTGATGACCACATTCTGGATCAGGCCGGCCAGGATGAAGCTGACGAAGGCCACGCCGGAAACGGTCAGAGCATAGGGCAACTGGGTGAACACATGGTTCAGGTGGAAGCAGTGGGCACCGGCAGAGGCCATGATGGTGGTATCGGAGATGGGGGAGCAGTGGTCGCCCATAACGCCGCCGGAGCAGGCAGCCGCCAGACCGATGGTGCACAGGATGGGCTCCACGTCATAGTCGAACACGGCCACAACGATGGGGGCCATGATGCCGATGGTGCCCCAGGAGGTACCGGTGGCGAAGCCGATGGCGGCACCGATGATGAAGATCACGGCGGGCAGGAACACCTTCAGGTCGCCGGCACCGGCCATGGCGTTCTTGACGAACTCGGCGGAGTACATGGCGTAGCGGGTGAAGGAGCACAGGGTCCAGGCGAAGGTCAGGATCAGGATGGGGGCGATCATCTGGATGAAGCCCTGGGGCACAGACTCGAAGGACTTCTCGAAGCCGATGGCGCCGCGCACCCAGAAGTAGAGGAAGGTGAACACGCAGCCGATCAGGCCGCCCAGCGCCAGAGCCGTACCGGCGTCGGCGTTGGAGAAGGACACCATGAAGTCGTGATAGCAGTCGGCCGTTTTGTCATAGTAGCCGCCGGACCAGATCAGGGCGACCACGCAGACGATGATCAGGACGATGACGGGCACCAGCAGATCAGCCACGGAGGACTTGCCGGAGGCGGGCTTCTCATAGTCGTCAGCACCGGCGAAGGGGCGCTCGGGGGTGGTGAACAGGTCGTTCTTGACCTGGGCGTTGTACTCGTGGGTCAGCATGGGACCGTAGTCGATGTTCAGCAGGGAGATGACCACGATCATGACCAGGGTCAGCAGGCAGTAGTAGTTCCAGGGAATCTGCTTGATAAACATCTCGATGCCGTTGACGGAGTCAGAGTTGACGTAGCCGGAGACAGCGGCGGCCCAGGAGGACACAGGAGCGATCATACAGACGGGAGCGGCGGTGGCGTCAATGACATAGGCCAGCTTGGCGCGGGAGATGTGATGGCTCTCGGTGACGGGACGCATGACGGCGCCCACGGTCAGGCAGTTGAAGTAGTCGTCGATGAAGATCAGGACGCCCAGCAGCATGGTCATCAACTGCGCACCGGCGCGGCTGGTGACGGTTTTCTTGGCCCAGCGGCCGAAGGCCTCGGAGCCGCCGCCCTTGTTCATCAGATCCACCATGATGCCCAGAACCACCAGGAACACGATGATGCCCATGTTGTAGCTGTCGGCCAGGACGGAGACGATACCGTAGTCGGCGCCGACCAGCGCCACTGCGGTGTCCCAGGGAGCGAACTGGGTGTACAGCAGCGCGCCCACCAGGCAGCCCAGGAACAGGGAGGAATACACTTCCTTGCTGATCAGGGCCAGCACGATGGCAACGATGGGGGGCAGCAGGGACCAGAAGGTTCCGGCGAACGGGGTAGCGGCCTCGACGGTCTCGCCGTCTACCTCAAAGGTGGGCAGGGGTGTGCTCTTATACGCGATGCCGAGAATGACCAGCAACACGATAAAGACACCCAGCGCTACGAAATACGCGATCTTGGTGCTTTTCTTTTCCATTATGAGATTTACCTCCTCGTGATTTATGGTTCTCCCATCTTAACTTGTTTCTTTTAGATTGTCAATATTTCAGCAATCACGAGAGCGGGTAATTTTGAACAAATTATGAACCGCACTTTCTCCCTTTTCTCCAATTTTGGGCCGTTTTTGCATATAGTTATCACATTTCAGTTTTTCTTTTCACTGGTTTTATAAGGAAAATGTTAATTTCTGCAACTTATCTTCCCAATTTCTTAACGCGGTTTCCGGGCCATTTTTTCTGTGTCCTGACGGTGCGCGGTGCAGGCGGCAAAGTTCGCATTTCTTGTTTTTCGCTAATTTCCTCCTTTTTTCGATTTTGGCACCCCGGAAAAAGCGCAAAAAAGAAAGCCCCGGCGGGGCTTTCTTTTTTGCGTATGTAAGGGTTTGGCTTACTTCTGGTCGGCCAGAACCTTGTTGGCCTCAGCCATTTCCTGGAAGACACCAGCGTGCTTCTTGGACACGATGGACTTGATCACCAGCAGGGTGCCGATCATCAGGGCGATGGCAATGATCAGGCAGATGACCACGTTCTGGATCAGGCCGGCCAGGATGAAGCTGACGAAAGCAACACCGGCGACAGTCAGAGCGTAGGGGAGCTGGGTGAACACATGGTTCAGGTGGTAGCAGTGAGCACCAGCGGAAGCCATGATGGTGGTATCGGAGATGGGGGAGCAGTGGTCGCCCATAACGCCGCCGGAGCAGGCAGCAGCCAGGCCGATGGTGCACAGGATGGGCTCCACGTCGTAGTCGAACACGGCGACGACAATGGGGGCCATGATGCCGATGGTGCCCCAGGAGGTACCGGTGGCGAAGCCGATGGCAGCACCGATAATGAAGATCACGGCGGGCAGGAACAGCTTCAGGTGGTCAGCGCCGGACATGGCGTCAATGACGAACACCTTGGAGTACAGGGCGTAACGGGTGAAGGAGCACAGGGTCCAGGCGAAGGTCAGGATCAGGATGGGGGAGACCATCTGGATGAAGCCCTGGGGCACAGACTCGAAGGACTTCTCGAAGGAGAT
>CAKTZN010000080.1 GCA_934635545.1 uncultured Oscillospiraceae bacterium
AGCGCCATCACCTACACAGGAAAAACCTATACGGGAAAATCCCGTACAGGCAAATCCAATGTTGGACGCTCCAATTCAGGAGAACCCCGCCCAATTAAATAAAGAAGAATCAAGTAACTATCCATCAAAGACAGATTTATCAATTACGGAAGAATCAAGTCCCCCAGCCCCCAGGGAGCGGACCGGACAGGATGGGATGCGAAAGCGGGAAAGCTATCGTGCATTGATTTTGGAGAACATCGAGTATGACGTTCTCTCGCAGAACGTGCAGCTTGACAAGGACCGGCTGGACGAGTTGGTGGAGCTCATGGTGGATACCGTCTGTTCCAACCGGGAGATGATCCGTGTCGCCGGGGACGATTACCCGGCGGAAGTCGTCCGGTCACGGTTCCTGAAGCTGAACGCTTCGCATATCGAGTATGTCCTTGACCGGATGCGGGAGAACACCACCTATGTCCGCAACATCAAGAAATATCTGCTGGCGGCGCTGTATAACGCCCCGGTCACGATGGACAGCTATTACACATCCCTTGTCAGCCATATGTGTCCCTAGGAGAAGTCGTTTCTTTCACCGATGGCTTTTCCTTCAGCAGCGGTGATTTTTCTGAAAACGGTACGTTTCAAGTCGTAAAAATCACTGACATTTTCGAGGGAAAAGTTAATGTGGGAAAGACGTTTATAGACACGTTGCCAAATAAACTTAAATCCGGGCAACTACTTGCAGGCGGAGAAATCGTCGTTGCAATGTCCGGTTCAACCGGAAAAACCGGCTATAACAAATTGGAAAACGCAGTTGTAAATCAAAGAATCGCAATCCTACGCAATACATCCGAAATTGACAACGGCTTTTTGAAACATCTGATTGTGAATAAGTCTTTCGAGGAATACTGTTTCAAAAATGGTACAGGGCCTCAAAACAACATAAGCAAATCTCTTATCCTTAAATATCGTATCCCCCTCCCGCCGCTGCCTGTCCAGCAGGAGATCGTCCGCATTTTGGACAACTTCACGGAACTCACCGCGGAACTCACCGCGGAACTCACCGCCCGCCGCAAGCAGTATGAGCATTATCGGGATGAACTGCTGACGTTTGGGGATGATGTGCCAAGAATTCCACTCGGTGAAGTCGGCCCTGTTTGTATGTGCAAACGCATTTTGAAATCTCAGACCAATGATATTGGCGGCGTTCCCTTTTACAAAATCGGAACATTTGGAAAACAAGCCAATGCTTATATTTCCGAAGAAACCTATGAGGAGTATCGCAGTAAGTATAACTTTCCCAAGAAAGGAGACATATTGATTTCAGCAGCAGGGACGATTGGCCGAACGGTCATCTATGATGGAAAACCTGCTTATTTTCAAGACTCCAATATTGTATGGGTTGCAAATGACGAGACTAAAATTCTTAATCGTTTTTTAGTTTACTGTTATGCCATGAAGCCATGGTACATATCTACAGGTGGCACGATTGCAAGATTGTATAACGATAACATATGTATATCGACCTCTACCAGAAGTTCCGTCCCAAGGACGACGGGGACAAGGAGAACATCAACGACGACATCGAATTCGAGATGGAATTGATCCGTCAGGTGGAGATCAATATTGACTACATCCTGATTCTGGTGGCGCGGTATCACGACTCTAATTGCACGGACAAGGAGATTTTGGGCGCTATCGACCGTGCCATCGACTCCAGCATCCAGCTCCGCAGTAAAAAAGACTTTATCGAAG
This sequence comes from uncultured Oscillospiraceae bacterium, assembly GCA_934635545.1. GTDB lineage: Bacteria > Bacillota > Clostridia > Oscillospirales > Oscillospiraceae > Vescimonas. The sequence continues at coordinate 1,735 of CAKTZN010000080.1, forward strand.
GTTTTATCGACACCATCAACGCTTCCACTGAGGTAGACCGGGATTGGCACCTCTATGTCCACCAGCAGCAGGAAACTGATCTGGAGAACATCATTGAAGAGGAGCGCTTGAAGCCTGATGAGACCCGCCGTTTTCTGGCAAATTCTTTCCGGGATGGCGCGCTGAAAACCACCGGTACAGACATCGACAAACTGATGCCTCCTGTTTCGCGCTTTGGCGGCGGCAACCGCACCGAAAAGAAACAGGGCGTTATCCAGCGGCTTTCCCGTTTCTTTGAGAAATATCTCGGCGTTGCGTAGTGAATAGCTGTGTGCTATGCTGAATGGAAAGGGGTGTCTCCATGAACTGTCCGACCTGCGGTGCACCGAATGTAATGCTTCACAAAGATATATGGGAATGTGGCTGGTGCGGCGACAGCGGTTTCATTCCGCAGCGCATCCAAGACGCGCGCAGAGCCGCAAAGGCTGTCCGGATGCCCAGAGAGATCACCCTCACTCTCACAGTAGAACCCAGCAAAAATGAGGATACCCCGGAACAACCGGTCTTCTTCGACTCCGCTGTAGAGCGTATTGTGGAGCAATTTCCGGAGTTGAAAGACGAGTACGAAAGTGAGGCCCTTTTCGGCATGGTGGGGGCACAGCTTCTGGAAGAAGTCTACCGTACCGACCCGCAGCGTGCCATCGCCATGTGGCGATCCTTACCGGAAAAGCAGGAGCCGCTGCGAGACCCACGCCGTGCGGAGGACTTCTTCTATCTGTTGGATTTCCTGTGGGAGCATGAGGACTATAACGAAGATGTCCTTGCTTCGCTGCTGGACGCAGTTCGGAAGGACGATACGCTTGCAGAGATGATGTTCCGCAGTCATTATGTGTGCAGGCTGCACCTATACCTCATCCAAGCCGCCTTTGAACAAAGCAAAACAGAGCTGGCCGAGCATCTGTATGCGCTGCTGCAGTCAAATTCGCTGCCGCGAGAGGAGTGGTCTGAAGACCCCGGTGAGTTCAAAACCCTGATGGAGAAATGTTCCGACACGGGGGACAGCACACCGACGTATCGCTACTGCTTCGTGCGGGTAGACGATGGTCGCCGCTATGCCTATCTGACCGCCGGTTTGCCGGTAAAGAAAGGCGACCATGTGCGTGTACCCTACGGCAAAAGCAACGAGCTGAAAGAAGGTGTTGTTCACGCTGTAGGAAATTATACCCGTGACACCGCTCTGTGGCCGCCGGAGAAAACCAAGTGTGTACTGGAGATACTCCCTAAACCGCAAGAGCCCGCCGCACAAAAGCCGCAGCAGGAACACACAAAACCGGAGGAACCAGCACAGTCTGCCGCACATGCACCAACAGGAGCAGTGCAGGATGCAACAAAGCCAACCCGGAAATATGGCAGAATCGCGATCATTGTTATTTGCTTTGTGTTAGTAGGCTGGTTAATATTTCTTGCCGCGCAGGATGTTCCCGAATCACAGCCTGCCGCAGTGGCTCCCGCCGCCTCCAGGACTGACAGCTCATCCATAGCGACCACGCCGACTGCCAGCTATGCTCAATATAGCGACAAACTTCCGGTGGAGGGTATGCCTATGAAGGCGTTGTCCTATACTTCGCTGGGCGCGCCTGACAAAGAACTGAAGTGCAAGAACTTTGACAAGCTGGAGGTGAACCGCAAGTACATTAACGTTTACTGGTACGATGACTCCGGTGAGCTGATCGCCGCCGGTATGTGCGCCCAGTGGAAGGGCGACAGTGAGTTCATATTGAAATCCTTCTCGCAATACTATCCCACGCAGCCCTATGAGGGGCAGACTTTCCACTCAGGCAGCGCCACCGACACCGGCCCCGGCAGCGGCCAAAGTCTCCGCGAGGACTATGGCGATCCGGAAGATCTCTACGAAGACGGCGACTGCGATGACCTCGATGAAGCGTGGGACGAGTGGGAAGAAGGGTGGTAAAACGAAAGAAAGCTTCCGCAGGAAATTCCTGCGGAAGCTTTTCGCATCAGCCACCCTTGGGCCACAATGTGTACCTATGAGATTGTAGCCTTCGCGTCCTCTCTTTCTCTATCTCACTCTATTGGGGGTGCGCTTACCGGAAGATCTCGCCCACGGTGGGGTTGTTGGCGGCCTGGGACTCGTCGGTGTCGATGTGCATGGTGGTGGCGCCGCCCACGTTGACGCGGACCACTACGTCGTCGAAGATCAGCTTACGGCCTTCGCCGCCGCAGGCGACCTTGATGATCTCGCCGTTCTTGATGCCCATCTCGGCGGCATCCTCTTCGGTGACGTGCAGGTGACGCTTGGCGATGATGACGCCCTCGGTCAGATCCAGCTCACCCTTGGGCCCGATCAGCTTGCAGGCGCCGGAGCCCTTCACATCGCCGCTCTCGCGGATGGGGGCGTTGATGCCCAGGGTGCGGGCGTCGGTGGCGGAGATCTCCACCTGGTCAGCCTTGCGGGTGGGGCCCAGAATGGACACGTTGGCCATCTCCTTCTTGGGGCCGACGATGGTCAGACGCTCGTTGCTGGCGTACTGGCCGGGATAGGACAGGGGCTTGCGGATGGTGAGCTGATAGCCCTCGCCAAACAGCTTTTCCACGGACTCCTGGGTCAGGTGGATATGACGGGCAGACGTTTCGATCATGAAAGACATGGTGATGTTCCTCCTTGCACACGGTAAACCGTGTCATATAGTGTTGAAATATTGTATCACACCGCGGGGACGGTTGCAAGGGGAGATTTCACGGCGGGCGCGGCGGGGCACAGCGAATGCCACGCCATCACTTTTGCTTATTCCACATATATAAAACGCATACTTTACTTATCTTGCCCCTGCGCTTATAATAAAGCGTTGTTTATTTGAAACGCTTATTGTAATATATCGTAATAGGAGGCAGCAACAATGGCAAATTGCGCGATCGTGGGCATCAACTGGGGCGACGAGGGTAAGGGCCGCATGGTGGACTATCTGACGGAGCGGTACGACGTGGTGGTACGGTATCAGGGCGGCGGCAACGCCGGTCACACCGTCATCAACGACATGGGCAAATTCGCCCTGCATCTGCTGCCCTCCGGCATTTTCCGCCAGGGTGTCATGAACATTCTGGGCAACGGCGTGGCGCTGGACTGCGAGAATCTGGTGCAGGAGATGGAGACCCTCCGTGCCGCCGGTGTGTCCATTTCCCCGGAAAACCTGATGGTCAGCAGCCGGGCGTCTTTGCTGCTGCCCTGGCACCGTGAGCTGGACGCCCTGGAGGAGGCCCGCCTGAAGGACAAGAAGTACGGCTCCACCAAGCAGGGCATCGCGCCGTTCTATTCCGATAAGTACCAGAAAAAGACCGTTCAGGCCGGTGAGCTGCTGTATCCTGAGCACCTGAAGACCCACCTGCAGGATCTGCTGGAGTGGAAGAACCTGATCCTCCAGAAGGTCTATGGAGCCAAGGGCTACACCATGGAGGAGCTGGAGCAGTGGCTGGACACCTACGCCGCCCAGGTGCGCCCCTATGTGGCCGACACGGGCCGCTATCTGCGCAAGGCCCAGGACGAGGGCAAGGCCATCCTGTTCGAGGGTCAGTTGGGCGCGCTGCGTGATCTGGACTACGGCATCTATCCCTACACCACCTCCTCCAACACCATTGCCGCCTACGCCCCTGTGGGCGCGGGCCTGCCCACCGCGAAGATCGACGAGGTAGTGGGCGTGGTGAAGGCCTATTCCTCCTGCGTGGGCGAAGGCCCCTTCACCTGCGAGTGGTTCGGCGAGGACGCGGAGAAGCTCCGTGAGGCCGGCGCCGAGTACGGCGCCAAGACCGGCCGTCCCCGCCGCGTAGGCCCCATCGACCTGGTGGCCACCCGCTACGGCGTGGAGGTGCAGGGCGCCACCAACATCGCCCTGACCAAGCTGGACATCCTCAGCTATATGGCCGAGATCCCCGTCTGCGCCGCCTATGAGATCGACGGCCAGATCACCCATGAGTTCCCCTTCCCCGCCGTGCTGGAGCAGGCCAGGCCCGTGATGGAGTACCGTCCCGGCTGGCAGTGCGACATCTCCGGCGCGCGCACCTGGGAGGAGCTGCCCCAGGCCGCCCGCGACTATGTGGAGTATGTGGAGCAGGCCATCGGCTGCCACATCGGCTACGTCTCCGTGGGCGCGGAGCGGGAGAGCCTGATCGTGCGGTAATACGCCGCACCTTCGATAGACATCCGTAGGGGCCGACGACTCTGTCGGCCCTATCGGTGGTGCTGCGTTTATCGTCAGGGCGGACAGGGTCGTCCGCCCCTACGAAGTTCTATCGGGAGTATTTCCGTTTATCGTGCGGGCGGATACCCCAAGGGTACTCGTTCCGCTGCGCTTCACAGCGCACGTCGTCCGCCCCTACGAAGAACACTCTAAAACCATTTCAATCATGCCGCCTGGGGCGGCATACCGCAGTTTTTCACTTTTCTCTCTTCACTTTTCACTTCTCAGGAGGCCCATCCTATGTCCCACTCCACCTACCAGTCCCCGCTGGCGTCACGGTACGCCTCACAGTACATGCTGCACCTGTTCTCTGACGACAGCCGCTATCAGACCTGGCGGCGGCTGTGGACGGCCCTGGCCCGTGCCCAGCACGACCTGGGCCTGCCCATCACGGCGCAGCAGGTGGCGGAGCTGGAGGCCCACATCGCCGACATCGACTACGACGTGGCCGCCCAGCGTGAGCGGGAGGTGCGCCACGACGTGATGGCCCATGTGTACGCCTACGGCAAGGCCGCGCCGGCTGCGGCGGGCATCATCCACCTGGGCGCCACAAGCTGCTACGTCACCGACAACGCCGACCTGATCCTGTACCGGGACGGCCTGACCTATCTCCGGGGCCAGTTGCTGGCGGTGCTGGCCAATCTGGCGGCCTTCGCCGAAAAGTACGCCGCCACCCCCACCCTGGGCTACACCCACTATCAGCCCGCCCAGCCCGTCACGGTGGGCAAGCGGGCCACGCTGTGGATGCAGGACTTCCTGGCGGATCTGGAGGAGCTGGAGCACGTTCTGGACACCCTGAAATTCCTGGGCTGCCGGGGCACCACCGGCACCGAGGCCAGCTTCATGGATCTCTTTGACGGCGACGAGGAGAAGATCGACGAGATGAACCGCCGCATCGCCGCCGAGTTCGGCTTTGCCCAGTGCTTTCCGGTGTGCGGCCAGACCTATCCCCGGAAGGTGGACAGCCGGATCCTGAGCTGCCTCAGCGCCATCGCCCAGAGCGCCTATCGCATGGCCAACGACATCCGCCTGCTGCAGCATGACCGCCAGGTGGAGGAGCCCTTTGGCGCAAGCCAGATCGGCTCGTCGGCCATGGCCTATAAGCGCAACCCCATGCGCTGTGAGCGCATCTGCTCCCTGAGCCGCTATCTGATGGCCGACGCCATGAACGCTCCCATGACCGCCTCTGTCCAGTGGATGGAGCGGACGCTGGACGACTCCGCCAACCGGCGTATCGCCCTGCCGGAGGGCTTCCTGTGCGCCGACGCGGTGCTGCGGCTGTGCCAGAACGTGACGGACGGCCTGCACGTCAACGAGGCGGTCATCGACCGGACGCTGCGGGAGTATCTGCCCTTCCTGGCCACGGAGGATCTGATGATGGAGGCGGTGAAGCGGGGCGGCGACCGCCAGCAGCTTCACGAGATCATCCGCCGCCACTCCATGGCCGCCACGGCCCGGATGAAGGAGGGGGAGCCCTGCGACCTGCTGGATCGCCTGGCGGGCGACCCGGCCTTCGGCCTGACCCGGCAGGAGCTGGACGCCCTGATGGAGCCCAAGCGGTACATCGGCCGCTGTCCCCAGCAGGTGGCGCGGTTCCTGGCCCAGTGCGCGCCGCTGCTGCGTGAGGCCCACGCCGCCGACGGCGATATCCAGGTATAATGCAGACACGGCAGAGAGGCTTGTCCTCTCCGCCGTGTTTTTTTGCTATGCAGTCCACAAAACTTCTTTCCGGTGAAACGTTTGGCCTTCGGCGTGTGTTATACAGGTGAAAAGCTTTTCAAGGAGATCATTTCCATGACAGACCAACAGTTTGCCCTGGCGGCGGAGCGGTACATGGACACCATTTTCCGGGTGGCCTATGGCTATCTGCGCAGCAAAGCGGACGCCGACGACGTGACCCAGGACGTATTGATACAGCTCTATAAGACCGACGCACCCTTCGAGGGCGACGAGCATCTCAAGCGGTGGCTCATCCGGGTGACCATCAACCGGTGCAAGAACATCTTTCGCTCCCCGTGGCACAGGATGGAGGACATCGCCGACTATGAGGCCGCCTTGTCCTTCGAGGCCCCGGAGTGCCGGGAGCTGTTCGACGCGGTGATGGCGCTGGACAAGCGCTATCGCGTGCCGGTGCTGCTGTATTACTACGAGGGCTACTCCCAGAGGGAGATCGCCGAGATGCTGTCCGTCCCGGAGGA
>CAKTZN010000081.1 GCA_934635545.1 uncultured Oscillospiraceae bacterium
CGCCAGTGCCAGACCACCATCGCCGCCGGTAAGCTGCTGATGAAGGACCGCGTGCTGGTGGGCATCGACGAGGAGGCTGAGAACGCCCACATCCTCGAGGCCGCCAAGAAGCTCTGGGGCGATCTGAACCACAGAGAGTATTGATCCTCCTTAAAGGGGGGATACGATCCCCCCTTTAGATTCCCCCTCACCAGTTGACATCGGTCACTGGTGCCGCCGCCCAAGGCGGCTGGGTCAATGTATTTTTGCCACGCACATGTCGCGGCAAAAATGATTCTATTATTTGAAACCATAACGACAAGGAGGACATCCCATGTCTGAAAAAATGTATCCCATCCCCTTCAAATCCCTGATGAACTGGGTGGTCACCGAATACGCCAACTGCGGCGAGATCTTCGGCGTGCGCAAGGCCTATCACGCCACCGGCAAATCCCTGCCCATCTTCGGCGAGCGGATCGAGACCCCCTTCGGTCCCGCCGCCGGTCCCAACAGCCAGTTGGCCCAGAACATTATCGCCGCCTATATGGCCGGCGCCCGCTTCTTCGAGGTCAAGACCGTCCAGAAGATGGACGGCGCCGACCTGGCCGCCTGTGTGCCCCGTCCCTGCATCCTGGCCAATGACGAGGGCTATAACCAGGAGTGGTCCACCGAGCTGACCATCCCCCAGGCTATGGACGAGTATATCAAGGCCTGGTGCGCCCTGAAGGTGCTCAGCAAGGTGTACGGTCTGGGCGATCCCAACGGGTTCGTATTCAACATGTCCGTGGGCTATGATCTGGAGGGCATCAAGGGCGACAAGGTCAACACCTATATCGAGGGCATGAAGGACGCCAACAAGACCGCCATCTTCGGTGAGTGCAAGGCTGTTCTGAAGGAGCTGTTCCCCGAGGAGAGCGCTTACATCGACGCCATCGATCCCCGCGTCAGCCGCAGCGTCACCGTGTCCACCCTCCACGGCTGTCCTCCCGACGAGATCGAGCGCATCGCCAGCTATCTGATCACCGAGAAGCACCTGCATACCTTCGTCAAGTGCAACCCCACCATCCTGGGCTACGAGACCGCCCGCCGCACGCTGGACAGCATGGGCTACGACTACATCGTGTTTGACGAGCACCACTTCAACGAGGATCTCCAGTGGGAGGACGCGGTGCCCATGTTCGAGCGTCTGCAGGCCCTGGCCGACAGCAAGGGCCTGGAGTTCGGCCTGAAGCTCTCCAACACCTTCCCGGTGGACACCACCCGCGGTGAACTGCCCAACGAGGAGATGTACATGTCCGGCCGCTCCCTGTTCCCCCTGACCATCGAGATGTGCCACCGCATTTCCCGCCAGTTCCAGGGTAAGATGCGCATCTCCTTCGCCGGCGGCGCCGAGTACTTCAACTGCGACAAGCTGTTTGCCGCCGGTATCTGGCCCATCACCGTGGCCACCACGATCCTGAAGCCCGGCGGCTACAACCGCCTGCTGCAGATGGTGGAGAAGGTGGAGCACATGACCTACAAGCCCTTCTGCGGCACCGATACCCAGGCCATCTGCGAGATGTCCACCGCCAGCCATACCGACGTGCACCACGTCAAGCCCATCAAGCCCCTGCCCAGCCGCAAGAGCGAGAAGAGTGTGCCCTGGATCGACTGCTTCAGCGCCCCCTGCAAGGGCGGCTGCCCCATCGCCCAGGACATCCCCGAGTATCTGGAGCTGGTGAACAAGGGCCTGTACGGCCCGGCGCTGAAGCTCATTACCGAGAAGAACCCCCTGCCGTTCCTGACCGGTACCATCTGCGCCCACCGCTGCCAGACCAAGTGCTCCCGCAACTTCTATGAGGAGTCCGTCCACATCCGTGACGCCAAGCTGGTGGCCGCCAGAAACGGTTACAGTGCCGTCATGGCCAACATCCGCCCCACCGAGAAGATCTCCGGCAAGAAGGCCGCCATCATCGGCGGCGGCCCCACCGGTATCGCCGCCGCCAACTTCCTGGCCCGCGCCGGTATCGCCGTGACGATCTTCGAGCGTGAGAAGGAGCTGGGCGGCGTGCCCCGTCATGTGATCCCCAGCTTCCGTATCGCCAACGAGACCATCGCCAAGGACATCGCCATGATGGAGAAGTACGGCGTTGAGGTCAAGTGCGGCGCGCCCGCACCCTCCGTGGCCGAGCTGAAGCAGCAGGGCTACACCCACATCCTGTTCGCCGTGGGCGCCTGGAAGCCCGGCAAGCTGGATATCGCCGGTGACGTGGCCGGTGCCATCCAGTGGATGAAGGGCGTGAAGGCTGGCAACATCTCTGTGGCCGGTAACATCGCCGTCATCGGCGGCGGCAACACCGCTATGGACGCAGCCCGCCTTGCCAAGCGCAGCGGCGCCAGGAACGTGACCCTGGTCTATCGCCGTACCCGCAAGTACATGCCCGCCGACGAGCATGAGCTGGCCCTGGCCCTGGCCGACGGCGTGGTGTTCGCCGAGCTGGCCGCTCCCGTGAAGCAGGCCGACGGCGTGCTGACGTGCGAGAAGATGGTGCTGGGCGAGGCCGACGCCTCCGGCCGCCGCAGCCCCGTGGGCAGCGGTGAATTCTTCGACATCCCCTGTGATCTGGTGATCTCCGCCGTGGGCGAGCAGGTGGACGACGCGCTCATGGCCGCCAACGGCATCGAGCTGGATAAGAAGGGCCGTCCTGCCTTCAAGACCAATGTCGAGGGCGTGTACGCCGCCGGTGACGCCACCCGCGGCCCCGCCACCGTCGTCGAGGGTATCGCCGATGCCGCCGCCTTCGCCGCCGAGGTCATCGGCGCGCCCCACACCTACGAGATTCCCGCCCAGGCCTACGTCACCATCGCTGATGCCGCCGCCAAGAAGGGCGTGCTGAAGATGGCGGAGTATCCCTGCCAGGAGGGTCAGCGCTGCCTGCAGTGCAAGACGCTGTGCGAGAACTGCGTGGATTCCTGCCCCAACCGCGCCAACGTGGCCATCGCCATGGCCGACGGCAAGCACCAGATCGTCCATGTGGACAAGATGTGCAACGAGTGCGGCAACTGCACCCAGTTCTGCCCCTACGCCTCCGAGCCCTGCCACGACAAGTTCACCCTGTTCCAGACCGCTGAGGACATGGTGGATTCCCACAACGCAGGCGTGCTGTTCCTGGGCGGCGACAAGGTGCGCGTCCGCACCTTCGGCGAGCCCAAGGACTACGATCTGAGCGATGCCAACAATGGCCTGCCCGCCGATCTGGAGACGCTGATCGTCACCCTCCGCGACAAGTACGGCTACCTGTTCGCGTAAGATACGTTTCAATCGCATAAAAATGGCCACCCTTTTGGGTGGCCATTTTTCGTGCGTGAGAGAAATGGGGTAGGGGCGGACGACCCTGTCCGCCCCATAAAAAATGCCCTCCCAAGCGGGAGGGCATTTTTGCGCTTGTTGGAAGCAAAGTCGCCAGACTTTTCGCCAGTTGTGTTAAAACACATGGCAGATGACCACCGTCAGCACCACGCACAATCCCAGGCACGTCATCAGCAGGCCGAAGGACAGGCTGTGGGTCATGCGATCCAGCAGATCCTGCTTGGTCTCCAGCCGGTCGGCGGCCTCCTGAGCGGCCTTGTCGCCGCTCTGGCGGGCGATGGCCTGCACCAGCGGGGAGTAGGACTGGGTCTCCTTCTCGCGGCTGGGCCGCAGCAGTGCCCGCTGCACCGCCAGCACCACCACGTCGAAAGCGTCGCAGGCGATGCGGCACACCACGCCCACCACCGCGAACAGTGCCCGGAAGAAGGGCTTGTAGACGCTGTCCTCCAGACTGAGCCACTTGGGCCAGCGGCTGAGATAGAAGCCCTCTTTGGTCATCAGTACCTTGCGGATGAACAGGAAGTACACCAACATGCCGATGGCCAGCGAGATCACCACACCCTTGAGATTCGTCCACGCGAAGTAGTGGATAGCGTGGTCAAAGGCGTGTCCGCCGGTGAAGTCCAGCGTCGCGCCGCTGATCTTCTCGGCAATGGCGTGGGGCGTCAGGCCCAGCACCGGCAGCGCCACGGCGGCAAGACACAGGGCGATGACCGACGCCGGCTTACCCCACTGCTTGCCGTATTCCTTTCCCTTCTGCCAGAAGATGGCCACATAGATCTTGGTGAGATACGCCGCCGTCAATCCGCCGGAGAACAGGAACAGCCACTCCACCACGGTGATGATTGTCATGCCGCTCATGTGGGCGTATTCCACCAGCGCCTCATGCACCAGCGTCTTGCTGAGATAGCCCAGGAAGCCGGGAATACCCGCCAGGGAGCAGGCACCGCACAGGAACAGCACATGCAGCAGCGGCTTGCCGCGGCCGAAGCCCTTGATGTCGTTGAGATCCAGGGCGTGGGTGTTGTAGTATACCACACCGGCGAACAGGAACAGCGCCAACTTCACCAGCGAGTGGTTCATCATATACAGCACCGTGCCGTTGGCGGCCAGCGCGTTATGCTCACCCAGCAGGCACAGCATGGACGCACCCACGGTGATAAAGCCGATCTGGGACAGGGAGGAGCAGGCCAGAATGTACTTGAGGTTGGTGGAGAACACCGCCAGCACCGCGCCCAGCACCATGGTGATGGCACCCAGCACAAGCAGCAGCATGCCCCAACTGTGGTCGCCCGTCAGCACCTGGCCGGTCAGCAGCAGTACGCCGAAGATACCGGCCTTGGTCAGCACGCCGCTCAGCAGCGCCGAGGCAGGGGCGGGAGCAACGGGGTGCGCCTTGGGAAGCCAGATATGCACCGAGAACAGGCCCGCCTTGGCAGCAAAGCCGAACAGGATGCACAGGGCGGCGGCCCACAGGCGGCTGCGCTCCATGGCGGCCACGGCGTCGTGCAGCTCCGCGATCACCAGCGTGCCGGTGGCGTTATACAGCAGGAACAGGCCCATCAGCGTCACCAGACCGCCCAGCACCGCGATGGTCAGGTAAGTCTTACCGGCGTCCATGGCGTCGGGGGTCTCCTCCTGCACCACCCACACATAGGAGCTGAGAGACATCAGCTCGAAGAACAGGAAGGTGGTGTACAGGTCGGCGGACAGGAACACGCCCGCCGTGAAGCCCAGGCAGATCAGGAAGAAGAAATAGTACCGCTTCAGGTGATGGTGACCGTGGAAATACTGGGGACTCAGCAGGGCCGAGACGAACCACATGAAGCACACCACGATGCCGTACAGCTTCTGGAACCCGCCGGCCCAGAAGCTCAGGCGCATCACCGGCACGGTGACGGTGGAGCCGTCCGCGGTAGCGGCCACATACACCATGGCCAGCAGCGTCAGCAGCGTGAACACGATGGACAGCGCGCCCAGCCGTTTTCCGTCGTCATGGCGATCCGGCAGCACCGCGATGACCAGCGCCGACAGCACCGGTAGCAGCACAACGGCCAGCAGCATGATCGTTGTCATCACAGCATCACCGCCTTTCCGATCACGTCAAGCAATACCTCGGGGAACAGGCCCATCAGCAGGCACAGCGCCGCCAGGATCAGCATAGGCACGATCATGAAGGGCCCCGCCTCATGGGCGCTTTCGGGGGTGGGAAGCTCCGTCCCCTGGGCGGGGAACCAGGCCTTGACCACCACCTGGAACATGTAGATGGCCGTCAGCAGCGCGGAGATGAGGATGGCGATGAAGCCCAGATACGAGGCCACGCTGCCCTCGCCCACGGCGGCAAGGCCGATGTACCACTTGCTGACGAAGCCGTTGAAGGGCGGGATGCCCGTCAGTGCGCAGGCCGCCGCGGTGAAGCAGGCGAAGGTCAGGGGCATCCGCTTGCCCAGACCCTCCAGCTCGCTGACATACTCCCGGTGGGCGTAGTGCAGCACGCTGCCCGCGCAGAAGAAGGCCATGATCTTCACCACCGAGTGGACGATCAGGTGCAGGAACGCGGCCAATTCGCCCGCCGGGGTCATGACGGCGGCGGCAAACAGGATGTAGCTCAGATTGGACACGGTGGAGTAGGCCAGCCGCCGCTTGAAGTGGCGCTGCTTCAGCGCCATGGCGGAGCCGAACACCAGCGTGATCATGGCCAGCGCCATGACGGTGTACTGTCCCCAGGTGCCGGAGAGAATCTCGGTGCCGAAGGCGAAGTACACCAGACGGATGCAGGCGAAGGCACCCGCCTTGACCACGGCCACCGCGTGCAGCAGCGCCGTTACCGGCGTGGGTGCCACGGCGGCGCTGATGAGCCAGCTATGCATGGGCCAGATGGCCGCCTTGACGCCGCAGCCCACGAAGGCCAGCACGAACACGCCCAGCAGCAGATCCATATTGCCGGTATAGCCCGCCAGATGGCCGCCGGGGACGAATTCCTGGGCGTCGTTGACGATCAGGAACACCATGCCGATAAAGGCCAGCGCCGCGCCCGCGATGGAGTAGGCGGCGTATTTTACGCCCGCGTGGATGGCCTGCTTGGTCATGGCGTGCATCACCAGCGGGATGGTGGCCAGCGTCAGCAGCTCATAGAACAGGTACATGGTCATCATGTTGGCGGCGAAGGCGATGCCCAGCGTCACGCCGAAGGATGCCGTGAAGAAGGCCCAGAACATGGGCTTGTGGCCCTCGTGCTTCATGTAGTCCCATGCGTACACCATGGTAAAGGGCCACAGCGAGGCGGACAGTCCCGCAAACAGCTTGGCCGCGCCGTCCATGCGCAGGGTGAAGTGCAGGGAATCGGTGAACCGCAGGAAGGTGAAGCTGGAGCCGTCACACTGCAGGATGGCCAGCCACGCCAGAATGGTGGTGGCGCCGATGATGACGCCGTACAGGGCGCAGCGCCCACGGTCGGTGCGGAAGGGGATGAAGTAGGCCGCCAGACCTGCCACGATGGGCAGGAACACCGGCAGACAAAGCAAAATTCCATTCATATCAGCACCTCCCTTACGCGATGGCCCCGGCGATGGACTGCATCACCGAGAGCACGCCGTTGGGGAACAGACCCATCAGTCCGCAGATGGCCGCAAAGATCACCAGCGGCACCACGATGCCCGCAGGCTCGCGGATGGGGGACAGGTCCAGTCCTTCCGTATCATGGCCGGGGAAGAAGGCGGAGATCACCGGCGGGAACAGGTATCCGGCGGTGAACAGCGCCGACAAAATCAGCGTCACCGGCACCAGATAGCCCAGCGCGCCGGGCAGCGCGTCCAGCGCCGCCGTGGCCAGATACCACTTGCTGTGGAAGCCGCCGAAGGGGGGGATGCCCACCAGCGACAGGGATACCAGCGCGAAGCAGATGAAGGTCACCGGCATCCGGCGGCCAAGGCCCCGCAGCTCGTCCACGCGGGTCTTGTGGGCCAGCAGGATGATGGCACCGGCGCACTGGAAGATGGCGATCTTGGCCGCCGCGTGGAAGAAGAGCTGCAGCATGGAGCCGGTAAATCCGTCGGGAGACAGGATAAACAGGCCCAGCAGCACATAGGAGATCTGGGAGATACTGGAATAGGCCAGCCGCTTTTTCAGCTCCTTTTCCAGGCACCCCATGAAGGAACCCATGAAAATGGAGATCAGCACCAGGATCAGGCACACCGTCTGCACCCAGGTTCCCCGCAGGAGACCGGCCCCGGCGGTGAAGAAGATGGTGCGCAGCACGGCGATGACGCCCGCCTTGGCGATCAGGCCGCTGAGAAGCGCCGAAGCCGGGGCCGGAGCCGCCGGATGGGCGCTGGGCAGCCAGTTGTGCAGGGGGAACAGACCCGCCTTGGCGCCGAAGCCCAGGATCATGCAGAACACCGCCGCCAGCGTCAGGGGCGTGGCCTCGGTCATGGTGCCGCCCGCCGTAAAGGACAGGCTCTCACAGTGGAAGTACAGCACCACAACGCCGAACAGCGCCACGAACGCGCCGCCCACCGAGTAGAACAGGTACTTGTACGCGCCGATGATGGCCTTTTTCTTCAGCTCGTGCAGCACCAGCGGCGCGCTGCACAGCGTCGTCAGCTCATAGAACAGGTACAGGGTCACCATGTCCGCCGCCAGCGCGGTGCCCAGCAGCACCGCCTCGGTGGTGAACAGGAACACATAGAACCGGGGCTCGGCGCCGCTGTGGGGCATATACACGGCGGCATAGGGGATGGTCAGCAGCCAGCAGACCGCCGTCACCACGGCGAACACCGCCGCCACGCCGTCCATCTTCAGCGAGAAGGTCAGCGAATCGCTGAGATACAC
>CAKTZN010000082.1 GCA_934635545.1 uncultured Oscillospiraceae bacterium
TGGCGGCTGATGCACCAGTCGGTACGCTCCAGGATCATGGAGCGCATGCGATCCTTGCCCCAGCCGGGCACCCAGCGGACATCCTCGCAGGCGGCGATGGCGTCATCCTTGAAGGAATCCACGGAGCAGAACCACTGGGGCGTGGCGCGGAAGATGATGGGCTGCTTGCAGCGCCAGCAGTGGGGATAGCTGTGGACGATATCCTCGCTGGCGAACAGGGAGCCGTTGTCCTTCATGTCCTGAAGGATGACGGGGTTGGACTCGTCGGTGGTCATGCCCTCGTACTTGCCGGCGTAGGCGGTGTGCTTGCCCTGGTCGTCCACGGGCACCACCATGTCCATGCCGTAGCGCTTGCAGGTCAGATAGTCGTCGGCACCGAAGCCGGGCGCGGTATGGACGCAGCCGGTACCGGAATCCATGGTGACGTAATCCGCCAGCACCAGACGGGAGGTCTTGGGCAGGAAGGGATGCTGGGCCAGCATATTCTCGAAGAAGGAGCCGGGATGGCTCTCCAGGATCTCATAGCTGTCAAAGCCGCCGATCTTCATGACCTTATCGGTCAGGGCCTCGGCCATGATATACATCTCGCCGTTGGGCGCCTTGACCACCACATAGCTCTCGTCGGGATGGAGGGCGATGGCCAGGTTGCCGGGCAGCGTCCACACGGTGGTGGTCCAGATCACGAAGAACAGCTTGCTGTGATCCAGGTTGCCCATCTTGCCCAGGTCGTCGTTCATGGGGAACTTGACATAGACGGTGGTGCAGGGATCGTCCTTATACTCGATCTCCGCCTCGGCCAGGGCCGTCTCGTCGTGGGGGCACCAGTACACGGGCTTCAGGCCCTTGTAGATATGGCCGTTCTGATACATCTTGCCGAAGACGCGGACCTCCTGGGCCTCGAAGCCGGGGTCCATGGTCTTGTAGGGATGCTCCCAGTCGCCCACGACGCCCATGCGCTTGAAGCCCTCGCGCTGCACGTCGATGTAGTGGTCGGCGAACTCGTGGCAGGCGGTACGGAAGTCCGCCACGCTCATGGCCTTGTGGTTCAGCTTGTTCTGCTTGATGATGGCGGACTCGATGGGCATGCCGTGGTTATCCCAGCCGGGGATATAGGGGGTGTAGTAGCCCCGCATGGCGTACATACGGGTGATGAAGTCCTTCAGGGACTTGTTCAGGGCGTGGCCCATGTGCAGCGCGCCGTTGGAGAACGGAGGGCCGTCATGGAGGGAGAACAGGGGCTTGCCCTCGTTCTTCTTCAGCAGCTCGTTATAGAGGTCGATCTCCTCCCAGTGCTTCAGCATGTCCGGCTCGCGCTTGGGCAGGCCGGCCCGCATGGGAAAGCCGCTCTTGGGCATGTTCAACGTCTTTTTGTATTCCATGTTGCTTCTCCTTTTTATCTGAAAATTTTTTGTGTGCAAAAATAAAAAGCGCCTTTGTCTCGTCAAGAGACAAAGGCGCTTGGAAAAACGTCCTCTGCGGTACCACTCTCGTTGCCGCCAAGGCGGCCACTCAGCCCCACCATCCGTGGGCGCGGGGTGATAACGGCCCGCTTCCGTCCGTGCCTACTCCTTGCTTTCAGCCGGATGCTCCGGGGTGATATCCGCGCCATATCCGCGTCCGCCTTGCACCGAAACGGCGGCTCTCTTCGCGTCGAACAGCAGCGCTGCGTGTCCCCTTCATCGCGTTTGTACGGTGTTTACCATGAGATATCTGTTAATATAACCACTTTTTCTCCGTTTGTCAATGGCATTTTCACCAAAAACGTTGGGAATTTCGGCGTTTTTCAGATGACACCGAACATGGTCAGGATGCCGATGAGACCCATGGCGGTGTAGACGATGCCCATCACCGTCAGCAGCACGGTGACCAGCGTATAGAAGGTGCTGTCCTTCTTGGTGTGCTTGAAGCGGCGGGTATAGAACAGCACCAGGCAGGTGACGCCCAGCAGCAGGGAGGAGATGTAGTTCATCAACTGGTTTTCTTTATACACCGTGAAGCGCAGCACCAGCGTCACGGCGATGGCGGCAAACAGGGCGATGAGGGTGATGTTCAGCCACATGGGCAGCTTGACCCGCTCCTGCTGGCGGCCCTTTTCCGCCAGCTTCTGGGCCATGTAGGCGCCGGTGCCGGTGCTGTTGTAGCCGCCGTAGTTGCTGTTTTTCTTCTTGGCGTGGTTGTTCTTATTGGGATTGCCCTTCGCCTTGCGAATTTCCTCCTCGCGGTTGGCGTACTGGTTGATCTGGGAATAAGCCTTGTTCTTTGCCATGGATATGATCTCCTTTTAATTTATATAGGCCAGCAGCATCCGGAGCATCTCGTCCGCGGCGGCGGCGCGGATGGCGCTGCGGTCGCCGGAGAGGTGCAGAAGCTGCACAGTGGTTTCGTTTTGGGCAGACAGGGCGATATACACGGTGCCCACGTCGTGGCCACGGTCGTCCTTATCGGGGCCTGCCACGCCGGTGACGGACAGTCCGAAATCCGCGCAGGTCAGGCGGCGGACGCCCTCCGCCATAGCGCGGGCCACAGGCTCGGACACCGCGCCGCAGGTCTCCAGCGTGTCGTGGGGGACGCCCAGCGCCCGCTCCTTCACGCCGTTGGTATAGCTGACCACGCCGCCCAGGAACACCGCCGACGCGCCGGGGACGTCCGTCAGCCGCTTGGCGGCCAGACCGCCGGTGCAGCTCTCCGCCGTGGAAAGGGTCAGGCCGCGTGTCTTCAGGGCGGCGATGACCTGCTGCTCCAATGTCTCGTTCATGGCGCGTACCTCAGTGCCTGGGGTACAGGCGGATCATCTCACGGCCCGCCAGGGCCTTGTCGCACAGTGCGTCGATGTCCAGCGCGGCCTCGTACTCCCGCACCTCCTCCAGATTAGGCTTGGTCTTGGGGTGGCGGGGGGTGAACACGGTGCAGCAGTCCTCATAGGGCAGGATGGAGGTATCGAAGGTGCCCACATGGCGGGCGATGCGGACGATCTCCTCCTTGTCCATACCGATCAGGGGGCGCAGCACCGGCAGCGTGGCCACGTCATCGCTGACCACCAGGGCCTGGATGGTCTGACTGGCCACCTGGCCCAGGCTTTCGCCGGTGACGATGGCCTTGCAGGCCAGCTCGTGGGCCAACCGGTCGCCCAACCGCATCATGAAGCGGCGCATGATCAGGGTGAAGTGATCCTCCGGGCACTTGCGGCGGATCTCCTCCTGAATCTCAGTAAAGGGCACCACATGCACCGTCAGGCGGCCGCACCACACCGTCAGCTCCTGGGCAAGCTGCAGCACCTTTTCACGGGCCTGTTCGCTGGTGTAGGGCGGGGAGGCGAAGTGCAGCAGCTCCAACTGGACGCCGCGCTTGGCGATCATATAGCTGGACACGGGGCTGTCGATACCACCGGACAGCAGGCTGACCGCGTGGCCGCCCATGCCGATGGGCAGACCGCCCGCGGCGGCCTCCGCCGGGCCGTGGACATAGGCGGCATCCTCACGCACCTCCAGGTGCACCGTCAGCTCCGGGTTATGGACATCCACGATCAGGTGGGGGAAGGCATCGTGCAGTGCGCCGCCCACCCACTGGCTCAACTGGATGCTGCCCATGGGGAAGGACTTGTCGGAGCGCTTGCTCTCCACCTTGAAGGATTTGGCGGCCATCAGTGCCGGGGCAAGGTACTCCCTGGCGGTATTGAAGATGGCCTCCTTCTCCTTGGCGCAGGGGACGGCCCGGGCGATGGCGATGATGCCGAACACCTTCTTGCAGGCGTCGTAGGCGGCGTCCAGGTCGCAGGTCTCCTCCACCGGCTCCACATAGATGGTGGACTGGCGGGAGTAGATCTTGAATTTGCCGTACCGCTGGGTGCGGCGGCGGATGTTGCTCATCAGCTTCATCTCAAAGCTGTGGCGGTTCAGTCCCTTCAGGACGATCTCGCCCAGCTTGCAAAGAATGATCTCGTGCATGGGGGTTCTCCTTAGTGATATATGAATGAATTTACTTCAACAGATTGCTGCTGCGGTACTGGATGGCTTCGGCCAGGTGCTGGACCTGGATGCTCTCCGCGCCGTCCAGGTCGGCGATGGTGCGGGCCATGCGCAGGATGCGGTCGTGGCTGCGGCCGGTGAGGCCCAGCCGGTCAAAGGCACCCTGCATGACCTTTTCGCCCGCCGCGTCCAGTTGGCAGTATTGGCCGATCATGGCGGGGGTCATATAGGCGTTGCAGGTGACGGCGGTGCCTTCAAAGCGGCGCTTCTGCACCTCCCGGGCGGCGTTGACCCGTTTGCGCACCTGGGCCGAGGACTCCGGCTGCTCCTTGCGGCGCATGGCCTCGTACTCCACGGACGGCACCTCGATATGCATGTCGATGCGGTCCAAAAGCGGGCCGGAGACACGGCGCATGTACTGCTCCACCTGCTGGGCCGAGCAGCGGCAGCGGCCGGAGGGATGGCCGTACCAGCCGCAGCGGCAGGGGTTCATGGCGCACACCAGCATGAAGCGGCTGGGCAGCGTCAGGGAGCCGGTGGCCCGGGTGATGGTCACCTGGCCGTCCTCCAGCGGCTGGCGCAGGGTCTCCAGGGCGGATTTGTCGAACTCCGGCAGCTCGTCCAGGAACAGGATGCCGTTGTGGGCAAGGGATATCTCGCCGGGGCGGGGGATGCTTCCGCCGCCGGACAGGGACACCGGCGAGGCGGTATGGTGGGGGCTGCGGAAGGGACGGGCGTCCACCAGCGGATGCCGGGGATCGGTCATGCCCGCCACGGAGTAGATCTCGGTGGTCTGCAGGGCCTCGGGCCGGGTCATATCCGGCAGGATGGAGGGCAGGCGGCGGGCCAGCATGGACTTTCCGGAGCCGGGAGAGCCGATCAGCAGCACGTTGTGGCCGCCGGCGGCGGCGATCTCCAGGGCGCGCTTGACGTTCTCCTGGCCCATAACGTCGGAGAAGTCCGGCAGGGGCCGGTCGGTGGCGGCGGGCTCCCACCGGGGCGCGGGCATGATGGCGTCGGCTCCCTTCAGATGGGCCACCAGTTGGGCCACATTCTCCACGCCGTAGACGGTCAAACCGTCGGCCAGCGTAGCCTCGGCGGCGTTGGCGGCGGGGACGAAAAGCTGCTTCACCCCCTGGCGGGCGGCGAACATGGCCATGGGCAGCACGCCGGTGACGGGGCGCACCTGGCCGGTGAGACTCAGCTCACCCAGGAAGGCGGCGTCCTCCGGCAGGGCGCGGATCTCGCCCGCGGCGGCCATGATGCCCAGCAGGATGGGCAGGTCGTACACCGTGCCCTCCTTCCGGACACGGGCCGGGGCCAGATTGACGGTGATGCGGCTGACGGGGAACTGGGCCCCGCAGTTTTTCACCGCGGCACGCACCCGCTCGCGGGCCTCCTTTACCGCCGCGTCCGGCAGGCCCACCACGTCAAAGGCGGGCAAGCCGCCGGAGAGCATGCACTCCACCGTTACCTCATAGCCGCTGATGCCGGTCAGGCCCAGCGAACGCACCGTGGTCACCATAGACTCCGCTCCTTTCTCCCCGCTAAGTTCCTGTTATCACGAAACTTCTGTATCCGTATTATTTTATCACACATTTATATAAAAGGACAATAGTTTTATCAAAATAAGTTCCGCTGTCAGGGGGTGTTAGAATTCTTAACAGCAAAAACGCATTTTTAGTTTCTTGCTACGAGAATTTCATAAAAATGCCGTTTACACTCCGGTTTTTTTGTGATATTATCCTGATACGCTGAGTATTTCGCCCCAATCGGGGCGAAGAGTGTATGAAGGAGGTTCATAAATGGTAAGAAAAATGAAATCCATGGATGGCAACAACGCTGCCGCGCATGTGAGCTATGCGTTTTCCGAGGTAGCCGCCATCTACCCCATCACCCCGTCCTCTCCCATGGCTGACTTTGTCGACCAGTGGAGCGCCAACGGTCTGAAGAATATCTTCGGCACCCAGGTGAAGGTGGTGGAGATGCAGTCCGAAGCCGGCGCGGCCGGTGCCGTACACGGTTCTCTGGGCGCCGGTGCCCTGACCACCACGTACACCGCCTCTCAGGGCCTGCTGCTGATGATCCCCAACATGTACAAGATCGCAGCCGAGCAGCTTCCCTGCGTGTTCCACGTCTCCGCCCGTACCGTTTCCACCCACGCGCTGAACATCTTCGGCGACCACTCCGACGTGATGGCCTGCCGCCAGACCGGCTTTGCCATGCTGTGCGAGGGCAACGTGCAGGAGGTCATGGATCTGAGCCCCGTGGCCCATCTGGCCGCCCTGGAGGGCAAGGTCCCCTTCATCAACTTCTTCGACGGTTTCCGCACCAGCCACGAGATCCAGAAGATCGCCGTTTGGGATTATGACGATCTGAAGGATATGTGCGACATGGACGCCGTGGCCGAGTTCCGCAAGCACGCGCTGAACCCCGAGCATCCCCATATGCGCGGCTCTCATGAGAACGGCGATATCTTCTTCCAGCACCGCGAGGCCTGCAACAAGTACTATGACGCTCTGCCCGCCGTGGTGGAGAAGTGCATGGCAAAGGTCAACGCCAAGCTGGGCACCGACTATCAGCTCTTCAACTACTATGGCGCCCCTGACGCCGACCGCGTGATCGTGGCCATGGGCTCCATCTGCGACGTGGCCGAGGAGGTCATCGACTATCTGAACGCCCACGGCGAGAAGGTCGGCCTGGTGAAGGTCCGTCTGTTCCGCCCCTTCGCTCCCGAGAAGCTGATCGAGGCCATCCCCGCCTCCTGCAAGAAGATCGCTGTTCTGGACCGCACCAAGGAGCCCGGCTCCCAGGGTGAGCCTCTGTATCAGGACGTGGTCACCGCTCTGGCCAACGCCGGCAAGAACGACATCACCGTCATCGGCGGCCGTTACGGTCTGGGCAGCAAGGATACGCCTCCCGCCTCCGTGTTCGCCGTTTACACCGAGCTGGCCAAGGCCGAGATGAAGCGCCAGTTCACCATCGGCATCGTGGACGATGTCACCAACATGTCCCTGCCCGAGGATCCCAACTGCCCCAACACCGCGGCAGAGGGCACCATCGAGTGCAAGTTCTGGGGTCTGGGCGGCGACGGTACCGTTGGCGCCAACAAGAACTCCATCAAGATCATCGGCGACCATACCGACAAGTATGTTCAGGCGTACTTCCAGTATGACTCCAAGAAGACCGGCGGCGTCACCATCAGCCACCTGCGCTTCGGCGACAAGCCCATCCGTTCCCCCTACTATATCAACAAGGCTGACTTCGTGGCCTGCCACAACCCCAGCTATGTGACCAAGGGCTTCAAGATGGTGCAGGACGTCAAGCCCGGCGGTGTCTACATGATCAACTGCCAGTGGGACTTCGATGAGCTGAACCACCACATGGATGCCGCTTCCAAGCGCTATATCGCCCAGAACAACATCCAGCTCTATACCATCGACGCCATCGACCTGGCCATCGAGATCGGTATGGGCAAGCGTAACAACACCATCCTGCAGTCCGCGTTCTTCTCTCTGGCCAAGGTCATGCCCGAGGAAGAGGCCATCACCTACATGAAGGAGAAGGCCAAGGCCTCCTACCTGAAGAAGGGCCAGGACATCGTGGACATGAACTACAAGGCCATCGATCTGGGCGCCACCGCCTATAAGAAGATCGACGTTCCCGCCGAGTGGGCCAATGCCGTGGATACCAAGGAGCCCAAGCAGCTCAAGGGCAAGCCCGAGCTGGTGAAGATGGTCAAGGAGATCCTGGATCCCGTGGGCAAGATGGACGGCGACAGCCTGCCCGTGTCCGCCTTTGTGGATCATGTGGACGGCCAGTTCGAGCTGGGCGCCGCCGCCTATGAGAAGCGCGGCGTGGCCGTGTCCGTTCCCACCTGGGATGCCGCCAAGTGCATCCAGTGCAACCAGTGCGCTTACTGCTGCCCCCATGCCACCATCCGTCCCTTCGCGCTGACCGAGGAGGAGGCCGCCAAGGCTCCCGAGGCCGCCAAGATCGTGGACGTCAAGGCCGGCAAGGGCAAGGGCGTGTACAAGTTCACCATGGCCATCAGCCCGCTGGACTGCATGGGCTGCGGCGTGTG
>CAKTZN010000083.1 GCA_934635545.1 uncultured Oscillospiraceae bacterium
ACCCAGTGCATGGCCGATATGCTGCACGTCATCCACTACTTCGGCGGCGTGGAGAACCTGAAGGGCAAGAAGGTCGCCATGACCTGGGCCTATTCTCCCAGCTACGGCAAGCCCCTGTCCGTTCCTCAGGGCGTGATCGGTCTGTTCACCCGCTTCGGCATGGACGTGACCCTGGCCCATCCCGAGGGCTATGACGTGATGCCCGAGGTGGAGGAGGTCGCCCGCAAGAACTGCGAGAAGTACGGCTCCAAGTTCCACAAGACCAACTCCATGGCCGAGGCCTTCAAGGATGCCGATATCGTGTATCCCAAGTCCTGGGCTTCCTATGCCGCTATGGAAGAGCGCACCAAGCTGTACGCCGCCGGCGATAAGGAAGGCATCGACGCGCTGGAGAAGCGCCTGCTGGCCCAGAACGCCCAGCACAAGGATTGGGCCTGCACCGAAGAGATGATGAAGCTCACCAAGGACGGCAAGGCCCTGTACCTGCACTGCCTGCCCGCCGACATCACCGGCCTGAGCTGCGCCGAGGGCGAAGTGGACAACTCCGTGTTCGACCGCTACATCGTGCCTCTGTACAAGCAGGCCTCCTACAAGCCCTACATCATCGCCGCCATGATCTTCCTGGCACAGGTGAAGGATCCCGTCAAGGCCCTGATGGAGCTGGACGAGACCAAGGATACCCGGAAGATTTTCTAATTAAAACGCAAATATGACCCGCGACAGCGGCGGCAACGCCGCCGCTGTTGTATTTTTTCGGAACAAGCTCTGAATCACAAAGGAAATAGAAGGAGAATTACCCATTATGGCTAAGAAAATCGTCATCGCCCTGGGCGGCAACGCGCTGGGCAGCACCCTGCATGAGCAGGCCGACGCCGTTCAGATCACCGCCCGCGCCATCGTTGACCTGATCGCCGAGGGTCACGAGGTCATCGTTGCCCACGGCAACGGCCCCCAGGTGGGCATCATCAACAACGCCATGCTGGCCCTGATGCATGAGGATGCCACCCAGGACAGCACCCCCCTGTCCGTCTGCGGCGCCATGAGCCAGGCCTACATCGGCTATGACCTGCAGAACGCCCTGCGCGAGGAGATGCTGAACCGCGGCATCGACGAGCCCGTGGTCACCATGGTCACCCAGGTGGAGGTGGACCCCAAGGATCCCGCCTTCAACGATCCCAGCAAGCCCATCGGCAAGTTCCTGTCCGAGGAAGAGGCCAAGGTCATGGCTGCCAAGACCGGCTTCCTGTTCAAGGAAGACGCGGGCCGCGGCTGGCGCCGTTATGTGGCCTCCCCCAAGCCCAAGCAGATCGTGGAGCTGGGCGCCATCCGCGCCCTCAGCGACAGCGGCAACATCGTCATCTGCTGCGGCGGCGGCGGCATCCCCGTCTACCGTACCGAGCATAACCATCTGAAGGGCGCGGCCGCCGTCATCGACAAGGACTTCGCCTCCGAGCTGCTGGCCGAGCAGTTGGATGCCGACATGCTGATCATTCTCACCGCCGTGGAGAAGGTGGCCATCAACTTCAACAAGCCCGACCAGAAGGGTCTGGACGAGCTGACCCCCGCCGAGGCCAAGGAGTACATCGCCCAGGGCCAGTTCGCCAAGGGCTCCATGCTGCCCAAGGTAGAGGCCGCTGTGAAGTTCGCCGAGTCCAAGCCCGGCCGCACTGCTCTTATAACCTTGCTTGAGAAAGCGAAGGACGGAATTGAGGGCAAAACCGGTACTCGCGTGCACCAGTAACCCCTTACCGGAACCGTTTTCACTTATCTCTGCGTTTTCTTCATTGATATTTCTAATATCAGGAACAGCAAAAAATATATAAGGAGCGCAGAATTTTAGTTGAAATTTGTGCGGACATCCTATATAATACTTTTGTAACAATTTCATGCGTTACCGTGAATGTCGGATCTGATCCGTTATTCAGGCCCGCGGCAAATTTTATCCCTACCTTCAGCCTCGGGTCAATATTTTAAGGAGGAAAACAAGAATGAAGAAGTTCCTTGCGTTGATCCTCGCCCTGGTCATGGCTCTGAGCCTGGTGGCCTGCGGCGGTGGCAATGACACCCCCAGCACTGACGACGGCAGCGATGCCGAAGGCGCTAAGGTCAAGGTCGGTTTCATCACCCTGCACGATGAAAACTCCACCTATGATAAGAACTTTATCGACGCCGCCAAGGAAGCCTGCGCTAACCTCGGCCTGGTCGAGAATGAAGATTACTTCATCAAGACCAACGTTGGTGAGACTGAGCAGTGCGCCGAAGTCGCTGCTGACCTGGTCGATGCCGGCTGCAACATCATCTTTGCCGACAGCTTCGGCCATGAGCCTTACATGATCGAAGTCGCCAAGGCAAATCCCGAGGTCCAGTTCTGCCACTCCACCGGTACCCGCGCTCACACCGAGGGTCTGGCCAACTACCACAACGCTTTCGCTTCCATCTATGAGGGCCGCTATCTGGCCGGTATCGCTGCCGGTCTGAAGCTGAACGAGATGATCGAGGCTGGCGAGTTCACCGCCGAAGAGGCCAAGATGGGCTATGTGGGTGCCTTCACCTACGCCGAAGTGGTCTCCGGTTACACCTCCTTCTATCTGGGTGCCAAGTCCGTCTGCCCCACCGTCACCATGGACGTGACCTTCACCGGTAGCTGGTATGACGAGACCCTGGAGAAGGAAGGCGCCGAGAAGCTGATCCAGGGCGGCTGCAAGCTGATCAGCCAGCACGCCGACTCTCTGGGTGCTCCTACCGCCTGCGAGAACGCTGGTATCCCCAACGTCTCCTACAACGGCTCCACCAAGGAAGCTGCTCCCAGCACTTACATCATCTCCTCCCGCATCAACTGGGCTCCCTACTATGAGTATGCCATTCAGTGCGTTATCGACGGCAAGGCTATCGACGCTGACTGGACTGGCACCCTGGCCACCGGTTCCGTGGTTCTGACCGAGCTGAACACCGATGTTGCTGCCGCTGGCACTGCTGAGGCCATTGCCGAGGCTACCACCAAGCTGGAGAACGGTGATATTCATGTCTTCGACACCACCACCTTCACCGTGGGCGGCGCCGCTCTGGAGTCCTACATGGCCGATGTCGATACCGACCCCGACTACACTCCCGACACTGAGGTCGTTCACGACGGTTACTTCGCCGAGTCCGAGTTCCGTTCCGCTCCTTACTTCGATCTGGAGATCGACGGCATCACTCGTCTGGATGTTAACTTCGGCTAAGCGCTGATTGATCCCGTTTATGAAACGGTTGGACTGCTTCGGCAGTCCAACCGTTTTCTTCTTTTTCCTTTCCCGCAACTCATTTGACGATTCTCACAAAGGATTTTCCGCTTTCTTGTATAAGCTTACATTCTTTGTGTATACCTGACAAATTTTTTGTGAATTTTGATTTACAACACTTCTTTTCTGTGCTAGAATAAAGCGTATGGAATTTAGCCCCGGCGTGCTACGAGGTGTTGCAGCCATCTGCGCCGAAAGAAAGGATGACAGCCTTGGAAAACAAATGCGCGATCAAAATGGAGAATATCACCAAGCGCTTTGGTTCCGTGGTGGCCAATAACGCCATCAACATGGAACTGCGTGAGGGTGAGATCCTGTCTCTGCTGGGTGAAAACGGCAGCGGCAAGACCACTCTGATGAATATGCTCTCCGGTATCTACTTCCCTGACGAGGGACAAATCTACATCCATGATAAGCCCGTCACCATCGCGTCTCCCAAGGATGCATTTGATCTGGGCATCGGCATGATCCACCAGCACTTCAAGCTGGTCGATCTGTTCACCGCTACCGAAAACATCATTCTGGGCCTCGAGGGCAAGCTGGATCTGAACAATGCCCGCAAAAAGGTGCAGGACATCTGCGACCGGTATGGCTTCGACATCGACCCCGACATGAAGATCTATGACATGTCCGTCTCCCAGAAGCAGACCGTCGAGATCGTAAAGGTGCTGTACCGCGGTGCGGACATTCTGATCCTGGATGAGCCCACCGCCGTGCTGACCCCTCAGGAGACCGACAAGCTGTTCGCCGTCATGCGCAACATGAAGGCCGACGGCAAGTCCCTCATCATCATCACCCATAAGCTCCACGAAGTGCTGGACGTGTCCGACCGCGTGGCCGTGCTGCGCAAGGGCGAGTACATCGGCGACGTGCTGACCAAGGACGCCGATCAGCAATCCCTGACCGATATGATGGTGGGCCACAGCGTCACCCTGAACATCAACCGCCCCGATCCCATCAACGTCACCCCCCGTCTGAAGCTGGAGGGCCTGACCGTGTTCGATGAACTGGGCGTCAAGCGTCTGGACAATGTCAGCTTCTCCATCAACGCCGGCGAAGTGCTGGGCGTGGCAGGCGTGGCAGGCTCCGGCCAGCGTGAGCTGCTGGAGTCCATCGCCGGCCTGTATCCCATCACCTCCGGCTCCGTGACCTTCTTCCCGCCCGAGAGCGACAAGCCCCAGGAGCTGGCCGGCAAGGATCCCATGGATATCCGCAAGGCCGGCATCGCCATGAGCTTTGTCCCCGAGGACCGTCTGGGCATGGGCCTGGTGGGCTCCATGGGCATGACCGGCAACATGATGCTGCGCTCCTGGCGCAAGGGCAAGGGCGCGTTCCTGAACCGCAAGGATCCCGAGGCGCTGGCCCAGCGCATCTGGCAGGAGCTGGAGGTCGTCACCCCCAGCACCAACTTCCCCGTCCGCCGTATGTCCGGCGGTAACGTGCAGAAGGTGCTGGTGGGCCGTGAGATCGCCCAGCAGCCTTCCGTGCTGATGACCGCCTACGCCGTCCGCGGTCTGGATATCAATACATCCTATACCATTTACAATCTGCTGACCGAGCAGAAGATGAAGGGCGTTGCCGTCGTTTACGTCGGCGAGGATCTGGACGTGCTGCTGGAGCTGTGCGACCGGATCGTGGTGCTCTGCGGCGGACAGGTGTCCGGCGTGGTGGACGCCCGTAAGACCAACAAGCTTGAAGTGGGTGCTCTGATGACCCGCGTGGGAGGAGGCGCGAAGGAAAATGCGTAAACAATCTCTCTTTCATATTTCCAAGCGTGACACGCTTCCCCTGGGCAAGGCCCTGTTGATCCGCGGCGGCATCCTGCTGCTGGCGCTGGTGTTCTGCGGTCTGATCACCACCCTGCTGACCGGAGAAAATCCCATCAGCGTGTACGGCACGATTCTCAAGGGTGCTTTCGGCACCCCCCGCAAAAACTGGGTCACTTGGCAAAACGTAGCGGTTCTGCTGGGCATCTCCCTGGCTGTTACCCCCGCCTTCAAGATGCGCTTCTGGAACATCGGCGCCGAAGGTCAGACCCTGATCGGCTGTCTGGCCACCACTGCCTGCATGATCACCCTGGGTAGCAAGCTGCCCAATGCGCTGCTGATCGTTGTGTCCCTGCTGGCTGCTCTGCTGGCCGGTGCCGTGTGGGGCTTCCTGCCCGCCTTCTTCAAGGCCAAGTGGAACACCAACGAGACGCTGTTCACCCTGATGATGAACTATGTTGCCATGCAGTTGGCCTCCTATTTCATCATTGTCTGGGAGGTGCCCAAGGGCGCCGGTAAAATCGGCATTATCAATCAGGCTACCGAAGCAGGCTGGCTGCCCCGTATCGGTGGGCAGACGCAGTTTCTCCCGATCCTGGTGGTCGCCATTCTGACCGGTCTGATGTACATCTATCTTAACTACAGCAAGCACGGCTATGAGATCGCCGTGGTGGGCGAAAGCCAGCGTACCGCCAGCTATGCCGGCATCAAGGTGGATCGTGTCATCATCCGTACCATGGTGCTCTCCGGCGCCGTCTGCGGCCTGATGGGATATATCCTGACCGCCGGTATCAGCCATACGCTGACCACCACCATCGTGGACAGCCGCGGCTTCACCGCCGTCATGGTGTCCTGGATGTCCAAGTTCAATCCCCTTATCATGATCGCCGCCTCCCTGCTGCTGGTGACTATGGAGCGCGGTGCCAGCGAGATTTCCACGGCTTTCAGCCTGAACCAATCCTTCGCCGACATTCTGACCGGTATCATCCTGTTCTTCATCATTGCTACCGAGTTCTTCATCACCTACAAAGTTACTCTGCGCAGAAGCAGCAAAAAGGAGGCGTGACGGATGGGTTTTGATTTTGTATCTTTCTTTCCCCGTGCAGTCATGCAGGGTATTCCCCTGCTGTTCGGCAGCACCGGCGAGATCCTGACGGAAAAATCCGGTAACCTGAACCTTGGTATCCCCGGCATCATGTATGTGGGCGGTATCAGCGGCGTCATCGGCGCATTCTTCTATGAGCAGGCCACTAAGGGCGGCACCATGAACAGCTTTCTGGCTATCATGATCCCCATTCTGTGCTCCCTGCTGGGCTCCCTGCTGATGGGCCTGTTGTACTGCTTCCTGACCGTTACCCTGCGGGCCAACCAGAACGTCACCGGTCTGGCTATGACCACCTTCGGCGTAGGCGTGGGCAACTTCTTCGGCGGCTCCCTCATCAAGCTGACCGGCAGTGAAGTTCCCTCCATCGCTCTGTCCAACACCAGCCTGTTCTTCAAAACCACTCTGCCCGGTGCAGAGAGTACCGGCTGGTTTGGTCAGATGTTCCTGTCCTACGGCTTCCTGGCCTATGTGGCCATCATTATTGCCCTGGGTGCGTCCTACTTCCTGAACCACACCCGTCCCGGCCTGCACCTGCGCGCCGTGGGTGAGAGTGCCTCCACTGCCGATGCCGCCGGTATCAACGTCACCCAGTACAAGTACAAGGCCACCTGCATCGGCTCCATGATCGCAGGTCTGGGCGGTCTGTACTATGTTATGGACTACGCCAACGGCGTGTGGTCCAACAATGCCTTCGGCGACCGCGGCTGGCTGGCCATTGCCCTGGTCATCTTCACCATCTGGCGTCCCAATGTCAGCATCCTGGCCTCCATCCTGTTCGGCGGCCTGTACATCATCAACATCTATCTGCCCACCCCCGGCGGCCAGATGGCTGTCAAGGAACTGTACAAGATGCTGCCCTACGTCATTACCCTGATCGTGCTGATCATCGTCTCCCTGCGTAAGAAGCGGGAGGATCAGCCCCCTGCGTCCCTCGGTCTCTCCTACTTCCGCGAGGAACGCTGACCCCGATATAAAAAGAGTAGGCCGCTTGCGGCCTGCTCTTTTTTCCTACCCATTTTTCTGATGAAGGAGCATACGATATGTCTACTCTGCTGCTGAAAAATATCGCCCAACTGGTCACCTGCGACAACGGTGACCGTCTGCTGCAAAACGTGGATCTCTACTGCCGGGACGGCTTCATCCAGGCCATCGGCGAAAATCTGGCCGTCACCGCCGACGAGACCATCGACGCCAGCCATATGCTGTGCTATCCCGGCCTGGTGAACACCCACCACCACCTGTATCAGGTATTCTCCCGCAATCTGCCCCAGGTGCAGAATATGGAGCTGTTTGACTGGCTCAAGACCCTGTACGAGATCTGGAAGAACCTGGACGAGGACGTGATCCGTCTGTCCAGCCTCACCGGTATGGGTGAGCTGATGAAGCACGGCTGCACCACCTGCTTCGACCACCACTACGTCTTCCCCGCCGGGGCGGGCGACCTGCTGGGCGCCCAACTGGCGGCGGCCCAGGAGCTGGGCATCCGCATGTACCTGAGCCGGGGCAGCATGGATCTTAGCGTCAAGGACGGCGGCCTGCCGCCGGACAGCGTGGTACAGACGGTGGACGAGATCATGGCCGACTCCGTCCGCTGCATCGAGAAGTACCACGATCCCGCCTACGGCTCCATGCACCGCGTGGCGCTGGCCCCCTGCTCCCCCTTCTCCGTGTCGGCGGAGCTGCTGCGGCAGAGCGCCATCCTGGCCCGGCAGTACCACGTCCGGCTCCACACCCACCTGTGCGAGACCAAGGACGAGGAGAACTTCATGCTGGAGCG
>CAKTZN010000084.1 GCA_934635545.1 uncultured Oscillospiraceae bacterium
CCCCATAGGATTGGGATAATTGGTATCAAATAAAGCCAAATGGAATCAAACGGTCTATACAAAAAAGTTTAGAGCGTGTTTCCACTTGGCGAGTGGGAATAATTCCATCTTGATCCGAATATCCCGGAGGACGCGCTCTGCGTCTTCCGGGATATTTCTATATGGCTACATATGGCTACAAATTGGTTACAGTTGCGGCGGGGGAGTTGACGGAGAACGGGAAACGTAGTATAATTATTATATATTAACCATTATATATCAAAGACTATGAAGGAGAGACGCCATTGGATCTGAAAAAAGAGAACGATTTGTTAGAGACCACATTGTCCATTGCCGAGAACGGGTATGCCGAGGCATACCGTTTTTTGCTGGATGCCTATGAAAAAGAGCCGGAGGCCTGCGGGCCCCAGACCTTCTACTTCCTGGCCTGCCTGGCGGGCGGAGCGGATATGCCGGAGGCGGCGCTGGACTGGCTGCGGAAGGCCATCGAGGATCACGGTTGGTGGTACCGGCCGGAGGTGCTGGTGGACGACGACCTGGCGGCGCTGGAGAACGACCCTGCGTTCCGCGCCCTGAAGGCCGTTTCCGACGCCCGCTACGGGGAGGCCGTCTCCAGGACGGAGGCGGTGCTCTCGTGGAAAGCGAAGACGGCGGATGACCTGCTGCTGGCCGTACACGGAAACATCCAGAACGGAGAGACCGCCCGCGGCGACTGGACGCCGGTGCTGGCGGGGGATGACCGCTGGCAGCTCGAGACCATCCAGAGCGCCGAGCCGGACGGCTACGGAACGTATCGCTGGAGCTACGACATGACGTCCTATCTGCCGGTGGCCGATGCCATGGAGAAGCTGCGGGGCGCGGGCTATCAGAAATTCGTCTGCGGCGGCTTTTCCGCCGGATGCGACATGCTGCTGCGGGCAGTCACGTTTACCGCCGCGCGCTGCGATATGCTGCTCCTGCAGAGCCCGTGGATCCCGCTCCTGGAGGAGCAGGCAGAGGCGCTGCTCCGCGCCATCGGAGAGAAAAAGATCGCCCTGCGGATCTTCTGCGGCGCCGATGACGAGGACTGCCTGCCTCTGGCGAAGCAGCTATACGCCGCGGCGCAGCGTGAGGGACTGGACGCGGCCCTTACGATCCAGGAAAACAGCCGCCATCAGTTCCCCGCGGAGCTGTACACGGTACAGGATCTGTGGTAAAGGGGGGGACAGCATGAGCGAAGTGCGCGCAAGAGTCATCTCACAGGAAAAGGGATTGTATCGGATCAGCGACGGAACGGCGGTCAAGCAGGCGTCCGTTTCCGGAAAATACCGGTATGAGGCGCTGACCGTCTCCGACTATCCGGCGGTGGGCGACTACGTCCTGGCCCAGTGGCCGGAGGGCGACGATCCCGCCGTCATCCGCAGCCTCTTTCCCCGGAAGAGCTGCTTTATCCGGCGGGCCGCCGGCAGCGCCAGACAGGAGCAGGTGGTGGCCGCCAATATCGACACGGTGCTGATCTGCATGTCGCTGAACCAGAACTTCAACCTCCGCCGCCTGGAGCGCTACCTCTCCGTCACCTATGACAGCGGCGCTGCGCCGGTGGTGGTGCTCACCAAGGCGGATCTGTGCCCGGATGTGGACGGCATGATCGCCCAGGTGCAGGGCGCCGCTCCCGGCGTGGAGATCCTGGCCATCTCGTCCCTGAGCGGCGACTATGAGGCGGTGCTGCCCTATATTGTCCCCGGTAAGACCGTGGCCTTCCTGGGCTCCTCCGGCGTGGGCAAATCCACGCTGATCAACAAGCTGACGGGAAGCGACAGCATGGCCACCGGCGCCATCGGAACGGATGACAAGGGGCGGCACACCACCACCCACCGCGAGCTGCTGGCCCTGCCCAACGGCGCGTTTCTGATCGACACGCCGGGCATGCGTGAGCTGGGCATGTGGGACAGCGGCGAGGGCATCGACGCGGCCTTCCGGGATCTGGAGGAGCTGTCCCACGCCTGCAAATTCTCCAACTGCACCCACACCACGGAGCCCGGCTGCGCCATTCAGGCGGCCCTGGCGGACGGCACCCTGGATGCCGCCCGGTGGAATTCCTTCCGCAAGCTGAAGGCCGAGAACAAGTCCGCGGCGGACAACAGCAAATATCTGGAGGCCAAGCGGGAGAAGTTCAAGGAGATCGCCAAGACCAACAAGGCCGCCAAGAAGAACAGACACGCATAAAATACGATACATCATCAGACGGCAGCAGCCCGGCTTTTCAAAGGCCGGGCTGCTGTCCTTGTATTGTGAGATAGCGCAAAGGAACATGCCAAATTTCGTATAAACCGCCGGGAATGTTTCGCTTGAGGGTGGGAAACGGGCATGGTACAATGATAGTAGTGTGCTGCGGTGGGATGCCGCGGGAAGAGAGACAGGAGGAGAGGCGTATGAAAAAGCGCGTTATGGGATGGCTGCTGGCGCTGGTGATGGCGGCGACGCTGCTGCCGGTGCAGGCCCTGGCCGCCGGATTGGAGCAGCCGGGCGAACTGCGGTGGCGTATGACACGGCAGGATCCGGTCACAGGTGAATTCATCACGACGGTGGTAGATGCGGAGGATGCACCGGAGGAAACCGCGATCGCCGCATATGCGGCGGATACCTATAACTATAACGAATCCGTGCCCCGCTATGGCTATAACGCGCTGGCCCAGATGGAAAAGGGTGCAGCGCTGGTAAAGCTATACGATGGACTGCTTGCTTCGGCGAAGCTGTATGACGGCACGAATACGGGGCGCATGGTGTCTACCGTCGGTCTGGGCGCGGATATTACGGAGGATGACATTAAATTAGTGGTTTTGACGCTGCGCAATGACCATCCCGAGATGTTCTGGGTCAAATCCTCCTGGGGCTGGGGAGTTGGTGCTGATGAGGATGTTTGCACTGCCGCTTATCTGGCGTTTTACGAGTATGATACTCCGGTAGAGGAGACCAAGCGCATTTTTGTGGATGCCGCTGAGAAGCTTCTGGCAGGCGTACCTCAGGACGGAAGCAATTACATAAAGGAAAAATATCTGCACGATGCGCTGGCCCAGCATATCACCTATGATTCAGCCTATGTCTGGGATCAGGGGGCTTATACAGCGATTGTGGAAGGCAGGGCTGTGTGTGCCGGCTATGCCACCTCGTTCCAGTATTTGCTTCAGTGTGTTGGGATCGAAAGCTTTGTGGTGACCGGCTGGGCAGGTGGAGGTTCACATGCATGGAATATTGTCAAGCTGGAGGACGACTGGCATTTTGTGGATGTGACATGGGACGACGGAAGCACAGTGGGCCATGCGTACTTCAACCGGGGCAGCGATTATATGTCGGGCTCACATACCATCAACGAGGCAGTCAATGTTCCGATCGGAACGCTGTATGATTATGTAACGGTGCGGTACGTGGATTATGATGACGATTACCATCAGGTCATTGATATAGACGGTTCGACGACGCGCGGCATACACCTGTATACTGATAACTGGACAGTCGTCAGCAAGGTGAGCTGCCTGGTGGACGGCGTCAAACAGCGCTCCTGTGTAAAATGCGGCCATGTGCAGGAGGTACGGACTGCGGCACCGGGGCGGCATGCTGCTGTTTTCTGGAGCGTCTGCGGCGACTATGAGATCGAGTGTGAATGCCGGTCCTGCGGCGCAACGTGGAATCAGAGCCAGTTTGCCAATACCGTGCTGGATGACGGTACGGTTGCTGTCGGCGGGTTCTGGGGCTTTCAGGAGGAGATCGTGATCCCCCGCCAACTGGATGGACTGCCGGTGACCCGGATCACACAGGATGACAGCTATCCCTTTTACAGAAACAGCGAACTGAAAACCGTCACGCTGCCGAATACGGTGACGACCCTCGGCACCAATGCCTTTGCGGACTGCGCCGCGCTGGAAACGATCGTTATTCCGGCCAGTGTAAAGACCATCGAGAAAAATGCGTTTTCCGGCTGCGATAATTTGAAGGATATCTATTACCTGGGCAGCCAGCAGCAGTGGGTGGCCATCAGAAAGGATTATATGGGAAATGCTCCGTTGAACCGCACCGCAACCACCATCCACTGCATTCCGGCTGGCGATCTGAACGGCAACGGCACCAGGGCGGAGGTCAGTGATGTGCAGTGCCTGTATACTTACCTGACCAGCGGCGTTATCGACGGTGCGCTGGCCCAGCGGGAGGGTGTATTCCGGGCGGCGGCCGATCTGAACGGCGACGGCAGCGTGGATGTGTACGACCTCCAGTGGCTGTACGAGACCGCCAGCGGCCTCGACCAGGCGGCGTAACAGCATAAAAAAGAGGACGGATCATTGGCCGACTCCACACAAGAAAACACACGCCGGAAAAGGCAACTTTTGCGCGGATGTCATTGTTGCGCTGGTTTGCCATGCGTCAGCATGCCTTCACCATCGCGCCTCGACCCCGCACAAAATTTACTCTTTTCCGG
The DNA here is from genome assembly GCA_934635545.1 of uncultured Oscillospiraceae bacterium. Taxonomy (GTDB): domain Bacteria; phylum Bacillota; class Clostridia; order Oscillospirales; family Oscillospiraceae; genus Vescimonas. The sequence goes on from CAKTZN010000084.1 coordinate 4,451, forward strand.
TGCGAAGCAGTTTTGCCAATGAATATTTGAGATAAAATCGGCTGCAAAAATACCCCCATACTGACGTATGGGGGTATTTTTTGGTCGCATTTTAGCCAAATAGGCGCAGGCAAAACCGTATGTTTTCTTATGCGGAGTCGGCCTTGATCCGTCCTCTTTTGCCTTCCCATGGCGAACGAGAAAGGCACAGGGCACCGGATGCCCTCTGATCCACAAAACCGGATGTGGGCCCGGCTCATCTCGGACGGGGCTTCCATCTCTTTGACGGCCAAGTATTTTTTGAAAAACCCCGGAATTTCTCTTGACAAATTGGTTTATCCTTGATAAACTGACAATAGAGTTTATCGAGAATAAACCAACGAGGAGGGAAAACTATGGAGAACATGGAGCTGGGCGAGGTACAGCTTCGCTTCGCGGAGCTGGTGTGGCACTACGCGCCGCTGCCGTCGGGCGAGCTGGTGAAGATCTGCCAGCGGGAGCTGAACTGGAAGAAGCCCACCACCTACACCGTGCTGCGGAAGCTGTGTGAGAAGGGGCTGTTCAAAAACGAGAACGGCCTGGTGTCGGTGGTGATGACCCAGGAGCAGTTCTACGCCGCCCGGTCGGAGCAGTTCGTGGAGGACGCCTTTGACGGGTCGCTGCCCGCCTTCATCACGGCCTTCACCTCCCGCAAGAAACTGTCGGCGGCGGAGGTGGAGGAGATCCAGCAGATGATCGACACATTCCGGAAGGAGGGCTGAGTATGGATACCTTGCAGCCGTTTGTCAGTACGCTGAATCTGGCGGTGGCGGCCAGTTGGCTGATCGTGGTGATTTTGCTGCTGCGGCCATTGCTGAAGAAATTCGCCCCCAAGTGGGTGCTGTGCGCCCTGTGGGCGCTGGTGGCGGTGCGTCTGGTTTGCCCCGTGCTGCTACACTCCGACCTGTCGGCCTATCGGCTGGCGGGCGACGCCGTTAACGCCAACGGGCAGGTAACGTATTTTGAGGATACCGGCTTCTGCGGTGACGTTCATTATCGGCCCGCCACGCTGCTGCCCGGCGTATCATCATCCACCGCCACGCCGGGTACGGTGGATGATTCTGCGCCGGAGACTTCCGCGGATGCGGTGGTGCAGCCCTCGACGCCGTCCCGCTCCGTTGACATGAATCTGCTGTCCATCGCGTGGGCGGTGGGCGTCTACATCATGGTGATGACGGCGCTGGCGGGCTATGTGAGCCTGAAGGGGGACGTAGCGGCCTCCATCCCGCTGGAGGGCAACGTCTACCTGTGCGACAACATCAAGTCGCCCTTCATCCTGGGCGTGTTCCGGCCCCGCATCTATCTGACCTCCGGCATGGACGAGGCGGCCCGGGACTGCGTGCTGCGGCACGAGCGGGCCCACCTGCGGCGCTGGGATCATGTGTGGAAGCCCCTGGGCTTCGTGCTGCTGGCGGTGTATTGGTATAACCCGCTGGTGTGGCTGGCGTATATTCTCTTCTGCCGGGATATGGAGCTGGCCTGCGACGAGCGGGTGATCCGGGACATGGCGGCGGAGGAACGGGCCGCCTACTCTCAGGCGCTGCTGGATTGCAGCCGGGGCCGCCGCTGGGTGGCCGCCTGTCCTCTCGCCTTTGGCGAGGTGGGGGTCAAGACCCGGGTAAAGGCGGTGCTGTGGTATAAAAAGCCCGGCTTTTGGGTCTCGGTGGCGGCGGCGCTGGTGTGCATCGTGGTGGCGATCTGCTTCCTGACCAACCCCAAGGGGGCGGCGAACGAGGAGCCCGACCTGTCTTTTGCAAACTATAAAAATGTAGCGACGCTGGCCTATCAGCTGGACACTGTGACCGTGACCCAGGCCGACGGCACCGTTACCGCCATAGCTGGCCCGGTGTTGGGCAAGCTGCTGGCAAATGCCGACTGGACGTATCAGGCGGCGGGTGAGCCGGACGACGGCTCGGATGACGACTATTACCTGATGGTGCAGGTGGATGATGATTACATCTCCCTCCGCTTCTATGCCGGTGCGCCCTCGGACGGCGTCAAGATCACCGCCGGTGATGAGATCCGCTGGTACGGCATGGGGGAGATGCACCTTGACGAGGTAGAGAAGGCCCTGGTGCAGACCGACCCGCTGCTGCTGAGGCTGGCGGCGCAGGCGGATGAACTGGACACCTTTGATATGTACTGGGCGGAGGGCGACATACTGTACCCGGACGACGACATCCCCGCGCCGGTGCTGTCCCGCTTCCTGCGGTCATTGGTTTGGCAGCGCGACGAGGATATGACGACCGAGCTTTTTGAGCGGTCGGGCTATCAGCTGGCGGCCCAACTGGCGTTGGGCGACAGCACGCTGGCTTTCTACGGGGTGCCGGATGTGGCGGACGAGGCCGTTGTGATCCACAGCGGCGGCACGGACTACTTCTACACCGTCCTGAACGGCTTCCGCGGTTGGCTGGAGGGCGACGGCCGCTATCTGGGCCGTGTGGATCAGGAAACGGAGACCTATACCTTCGGCAGCTATGAGCAGGACGGCGACACCGGCAACGGCAAGGAGCCTATCGAATGGCTGGTGCTGGATCGTGACGGCGACAAGGCGCTGCTGATCAGCAAGTACGCGCTGGACTATCAGTCCTTCATGCCCTTCTATGAGCCAGTGACGGAGCATTACACCTGGGAGAGCTGCTCCCTGCGCCAGTGGCTCAACACGACCTTCCTCAACAGTGCCTTCAGCGCCGATGAGCAGCAGTGGCTGTTGACCACCACGGTCATCACCTCGCCCGGCAGTCTCCATCGGGAGAACGGCCCCATCACCACCGAGGATCGGGTGTTCCTGCTGAGCAATACGGAGGTGTATGCCTACTTTGCCAACGAGGCGGCCACCGCCGCCGAATATACCGCCTATGCTCTGTCGGCCAACCCGTGGGGCGGGAACGCCACCGCCCCCGGCGCAGCGGAGTGGTGGCTGCGCTCCACTGACGGCAGCGATCACCCCGATGGCGTACACCCTGGCGGTGGTACAGGCGAGGGAGCGCGTGCCTACGAGGGCGAATATGTCCGCCCCGCCGTCTGGATCACCGTGGACGAATAATACGGAGCAAATGAAAAGAGAAAGCAGAAAAGCGCCAACGGCGCTTTTCTGCTTTCTGCACATATTCTCCCGCAAATCCCACATACTACCGGAAAAACTGTGAGGTGAAGCAAAATGGAAATGCATCGAACCGGGCGGACAGTGTCCTTTTCCGGTGGCGTCAGCGTCCTGTCCTGGGGCAGCATCGGCGGCAAGCTGGAGGGCCAGGGCCCGCTGGGCGCCTATTTTGACGAGATCGAGACGGATTCCTTCTGCGGCCAGGCCAGTTGGGAGAAGGCGGAGTCCATTTTCCAGCAGCGGGCGCTGGCCCACGCCCTGGAGCGGGGCGGCATGCAGGCGGAGGATCTGGATCTGGTGCTGGCGGGGGATCTTCTCAACCAGTGCGCCGCCAGCAATTTCGC
>CAKTZN010000085.1 GCA_934635545.1 uncultured Oscillospiraceae bacterium
GACATGCTGGATCTGACCGCCATCGACGACGTGGTGCTGGAGATCACCGACCGCCACGGCGCCAACATGGGTCTGACCCTGGACACCGTGACCCGCAACGAGATTCAGCAGGGCACCCACGTCATCTACGCCCCCGGCAAGGACACCGATGGCAAGAAGGTGGAGAACCTGCACCGCTATGGGCTGGACAAGACCTGCGTCATGACCGCAGAGCTGGTGGCCCGCGCCGCCACCGAGCTGAAGAAGATGAACGCCCCCACCTTTGACGGCAAGTACGTCTGCATCATCCATCCCAGCGTGGCCTTCGACCTGCGCAACGACCCCGACTGGGTGGCCGCCCATCAGTACGCCGCCGCCACGGAGCTGTTCTCCGGTGAGATCGGCGAGCTGCACGGCGTGCGCTTCGTGGAGACCACCGAGGCCAAGATCTTCCGGGGTGACGATCTGGCAAGCAACAGCCGCACCCTGACCGCCAGCGCCGCCGCCAACGGCTCCACCACCGTCAGCTTTGACGGCGGCACCGTGGCCGCCGGGGCACTGGTGGGCCGCTATGTACTGTGCGGCGGCAAGCGCGCGAAGGTCACGGCCAACACCGCCAGCCAGTTGACGCTGGACAGCGCCGTCACCCTGGCGGACAACGACGTCATCTATCCCGGCGAGGGCGGCAAGGACGGTCTGGCCGTGTACGGCTGTCTGTTTGTGGGCAAGGGCGCTTACGGCGTTGTCGATCTCAGCGAGGGCACCGAGGTCATCGTGAAGCCCCGCGGCTCCTCCGGCACCGCCGATCCCCTGGATCAGCGCTCCAGCGTGGGCTGGAAGGGCATCCACGCCGCCGCCATCCTGTACGACGAGTACATCGTCCGCGTGGAGTGCGGCAGCAGCTATTCCGGCGAGGACAAATCGAACTAACGTAAGGAGGAACGGAATATGGCAAAGAAGCAGGACAGGGCTGCGGAGACGGTCAGCGTGACCATCCCCAGAGGCCGCAAGCAGGAGGAGAACTTCGTCATCGTCTCCGTCAACGGCCGGAGCTTCAAGATCATGAAGGGCGTACAGGTGGAGGTGCCCGACTATGTGGCGGAGGTACTGGTGAACAGCCGCATGATGGCGGAGGAGGCCCGCCGCTATGTGGACAGAATGGCCGACTGAGGAGGCGGCAGCCATGGCGAACATCACAGCAAAGCAGGTGCTGGAGCAGGTGGACGCACTGGCACCCAACCAGTACACCAGGGTGGAGAAGCTGCGGTGGCTGGCGCAGGCGGAGGGCTTCGTGCAGCGGGAGATCTGCCGGGTGACGGGGCCGCTGGCGGCGCTGGAGGAGGATTCGGCGCTGGCGGTGGAGGCGCCCTATGACGAGCTGTACCGCCACTATGTGGAGGCGCAGATCCACTACTGCAACGGTGAGATGGCCCGGTACAACAGCGCGGCGGCCAACTGGAACAACGGCCTGCTGACCTATCGGGATTATGTGTGCCGCACCACCGCGCCGGTGCAGGGTGTTAAGGCATTGAAGCTATGCTAAACCTTATCAAAAAAACTTTGTTTTTTTTTGATAAATTTAAGATTCGCTCCGACCCGCGCTTTCCGCACACAAAGTGTGCGGAAAACACTCTCTCCGCGCAGAGTGTTTTTCGCCACGCACATGTCGCGGCGAAAAACGATCCGAAAAGTTCGCCGCCATGGCGGGCGGCGAATTCTGCGAAGCTTTTTCATAACCAAGGCTGGAGAGAGTTTTCTCTCCAGCCCTGTGTAAGGAAGGAGGAACAGCATGTTTCTATCACAATTTAAGGCCCCGGCGCAGCAGCGGGTGACGGTCAGCAAATTCCTGGGCTATGACGCGCGGCCCAGGACGCCGCTGGGAGCTTTCACCCGGATGAAGAACCTGACGGGGGACGGCTATCCCACACTGTCGGTGCGGGAAAAGCGCAAGACCGTTATGGTGCTGGACAAGCCCAACGGGCTGTGCGCCAAGGACTGCCTGATCTGGGTGGACGGCGGCACACTGTACATCAACGGGGCGGCCATCGACCTGACGCTGACGGACGGGGAAAAGCAGTTGGTATCCATGGGGGCGTATCTGCTGATCTGGCCCGACAAGAAGTACGTCAACACCCAGGATCTCAGCGACAAGGGCAGTCTGGAGAACACCAGCCAGACCACCGGCACCGTCACCTTTGCCCTGTGCCGCAGCGACGGCACGGAGTATGAGGACTATACCGCCGGGGCGGCGGCACCGGCGGGCGCTGAGAGCGGCGATCTGTGGCTGGACGCCGGCAGCGGCGCGGCGCTGATGCGCTATGACGGCGTCATGTGGCAGGCGGTGGACGACGCGGCCATGAAGATCAGCGCCGCGGGCATCGGCCTGGGCTTTTCCGCCGGGGACGGCGTGACGGTCTCCGGCTGCACCGGGTCGGCGGCAGACGGCACCTGGACGCTGCTGCAATGCGAGGACGACGCCATCGTCATCGGCACCGTGGCGGCCATCAAAGGGGAGCAGACCGCCGCCGTGACGGTGCGGCGCTATGTGCCGGACATGGACTTCGTGGTGGAGTGCGGCAACCGGCTGTGGGGCTGCAAGTACGGCATCGTGGACGGACAGACCGTCAACGCCGTGTACGGCAGCGCCCTGGGCGACTTCCGCAACTGGAACGCCTTCGCGGGGCTGTCCACCGACAGCTATGCCGCCGACCGGGGCAGCGACGGCGTGTTCACCGGCGCGGCGGCCTATCTGGGGACGGTGCTGTTCTTCAAGGAACACAGCATGGAGCGGCTGTACATCAGCGCCGCGGGCGCGCACCAGATCACGTCGCTGCAGTGCCCCGGCGTGAAGCAGGGCAGCAGCCGCTCCCTGGCGGTGGCGGACGGGGTGCTGTATTTCCACGGCAGCGGCGGCGTGTACGCCTTTGACGGCAGCATGCCCCGGCTGGTATCCGCCTGCTTCGGCGACGAGCGGTACGAAAGTGCCGTGGGCGGCGCGGCGGAGGGACAGTACTGGCTGTCGGCCCGGCGAAACGGCGGGGATCACCTCTTCGTCTACGACACGGCGCGGAAGCTGTGGCACCGACAGGACGGGCTGCGGGTAAAGCAGTTCGCCGTGTCCGGCGGCGTGCTGTACGGTCTGACGGCGGGCGGCGTCACGGCGCTGCAGGGCACGACGGACGGCGACGAGGCGGAGCCTGACTGGTACGCCGAGACGGGCGAGTTGGGTCTGGACACGCCGGAGCAGAAGTTTTTGCAGCGCCTGGAGCTGCGGCTCTCGCCGGACAGCGGCGCATGGGTAAAGGCCCACGTCAGCTATGACGAGGGGCGCACCTGGCACTATGCCGGGCACCTGCAGGGAGACGGACGCCGCCTGCGGGCCGGACTGCTGGCGGTGCGGCCGGTGCGCTGTCCCCAGCTCCGGCTGCGGCTCACCGGCCACGGCGGCTGCCGCATTTACAGCATCAGCGCCGTGTATGAGAGAGGAAGTGATCTGCCGTGAGCGATTTTCCTATGCCGCCCTATCCCAACGGGTCGGTGCAGCAGCAGTTGACACAGCAGTACTCCTATCTCTTCCAGATGGCCCAGCAGCTCAATATGGCCCTGGCCGCCCTGGAGGGCGGCGGCGCATCCGCCGGAGGCGGACAGCGGAAGCGGGCCGGTGCCGCCAGCGCCTCCGCCGCCGACGCCGACGCCGCGCAGGAGAACAGTGAGCAGTTCCAGAACCTGCGGGCCATGATCATCAAGACGGCCAAGCAGGTGACGCGGCGCATGGAGCAGCTTGAGGTACGGCTGGGGGAGGAATATGTGGCCGCCTCCCAGTTCGGCACCTATGTGCAGCGGCTGAGCGCCTATCTGGAGGTCAATCCGGCGGCGCTGACGCAGTATTACAGCTTCTGCAGCGATCTGGCCGCCAATGTGGCGGCGGTGGACGCCGCCTTTTCCAGCTACCGGCTGGACACGGAGGGCTATATCCGCACGGGCATCGTGTACTATGACGGGCCCGCCCCGGTCTATGGCGTGGCGGTGGGCCAGAATCTGACCACCACGGAGACCGACGGCAAAAAGGTGGTGGATCAGAACAACTTCCGGGCGGTGTTCACCGCCCAGAAGCTGAGCTTCTGGCAGGACAGCACGGAGATCGCCTATGTATCCAACAACCGGCTGTATATCACCAACATCACGGTGCTGGACAGCATCGGCATCGGCTCATGGCGCATGGACAGCGGCAGCGGGCTGACATTCAAATGGATCGGAGGATGAGCAATGGCGTATACGGAAAAGGATTTCAACCTGAGCTGGGGCGACATCACCATCGGCCAGGCCAACACCCTGGTGGTGACGCGGCCATCGGCCCAGTACAGCTTCCGCTTTCACTATGACTTTCAGGGCGTCAGCGCCGATGTGACGGCGGCGGAGCTGGAGACCGTATCCCAGGACGACACCAGGGTGGTCTATCGCTGGACGCCGGAGGAGAGCCTGTCCCTGGCCATCCCCGACAGCGTGTCCGGCAGCGGCACGCTGACCATGACGGTGGCGTTTACCAGCGGCATCCCCCAGCTCAGCAATCCCAACTACTGCACCAGGGACTATGCCTTTACCGCCTATGTGCCGGACAGCATGCGGCCCAGCGCCGCGCTGACGGTGACGCTGGTGAACGACAACGCGCTGCTGGAGCAGTGGGGACTGTGGGTGCGGGGCATGAGCTGCCTGCAGTACGCGGTGGAGGCCAGCGCCGTGGGCGGCGCGTCGCTGGCGGGGTGCCGGTTCACCTTTGCCGGACAGAGCGTATCGGGCTTTTCCGGCGTCACGGCGCCCATCGGCATGGCGGGCACCCTGACGCCCACCGCCGTGGTCACCGATTCCCGGGGCCGCACCACCACCGTCACCGCGCCGGCGGTGTCGGTATTCGACTATCAGATGCCGTCGCTGCGGACGTCGGCGGCCTTCCGGTGCAATGCCGCCGGCGTGGAGGACAGCGGCGGGCCCTGTCTGCGGGTGAAGGCGTCCGGTAGCTGCTGGCCGCTGGACGGCCGGAACACCGTGACGCTGCGGGCCCGGTACCGTCCGGTGGGCGGCGTCTACGGCGGCTACACCACGCTGGTGAGCGGCGTGACCGCCCAGATCGCCGAGGCGCTGGACAAGGACACCACCTATGAGGTGGAGCTGTCCGCCATGGACACGGTGGGCAGCGTCAGGGCCGTCAGCTACACCTCCTCCAACGCGGCGGTGGCCTTCCATCTCCGAGCCGGAGGCGTGTGCGCGGCCTTCGGCAAGCTGGCGGACAGTCCCACGCTGCAGTGCGCGTGGGACGCGGGGTTCGACGGCGACGTGACCGTGGCGGGCAAGGTGGCGGCAGGCAGCCTGACGGTGGGCGGCAGGACACTCCTCGACCTGCTGTACCCGGTAGGGGCGCTGTATCTCTCCACCGCCGCTGCCGACCCCGGCACGGTGCTGGGCGGCACATGGCAGCGGATCCAGGATTGCTTCCTGCTGGCGGCGGGCGAGAGCTATGCCGCCGGGACCACCGGCGGACAGACGCAGCGCACGCTGACCGCCCAGCAGCTACCGCCCCACGCCCACCACATCACCGGCTACACCGGGTCGGAGTCCATCAGCCACGACCACGGCATCCCCAACATCGCCCAGGGCGGCAGCGGCTCCGGCGCCTATGCCGAGAGCTGGGGCGGCGGCTCCGGCAGCCGTGAACTGCACACCGACGCCATCTCCATCAGCCACAACCACACGCTGGACATGGACACCCAGTCCAGCGGCGGCGGCGAGGCGGTGGACATGATGCCGCCCTATCTGGCGGTGTATGTGTGGCAGCGCCTGAGCTGAACACCACTTTCATCACATTTGAAAAGGAGACGATCATATGGCATCTACTTACCGCCAGGTGGGCTATGGCTCCACCGGCAGCGCCGTCAGCAAGCTGCAGACCGTGCTGAACGAGCACGGCTACGGTCTGGCCGTGGACGGCATCTTCGGCGCGAAGACGCAGGCCGCCGTGCGGGACTATCAGAAGAAGAACGGTCTGAAACTGGACGGCATCGCGGGCAAGGAGACCTGGGGCAGCCTGCTGGCCGGTCAGACCGCCCGCGCCCCTGCCTCCGCCTCTTCCGGCGGCAGTTCCTCCAGCCTCCCCCTGGGCAGGGTATCCGACGGCACCGCCGCGGCGCTGAAGGAGCTGGAGAAGGGCTATACCCCCTCCGGCGACGTGGACGCGGCCCGCAGTTTGCTGGACAGTATTTCGGCGCTGCGGCCCAAGGACTATGAATCCAGCTTTGCCGCACAGTTGGAGGCGCTGTATCAGGAGATCAGCGCCCGGCCCGGCTTTTCCTACGATCCGGCGGCGGACAGCGCCTATCAGTCCTATGCCCGGCAGTACGCCAGCCAGGGCCGCGCCGCCATGGAGGACACCATGGGACAGGCCGCCCAGCTCACCGGCGGCTACGGCTCCAGCTATGCCCAATCCGCCGCTCAGCAGTCCTATCAGCAGTATCTGGCGAAGCTGTCCGACGTGCTGCCCCAGTTGCAGTCCGCCGCGTACAGCCGCTATCGGGACGCAGGCGACGCGCTGCTGGAGCGCTATCAGCTTCTGCAGGGCCAGCAGGAGGCGGAGTACGACCGCTGGCAGGACGAGGTGGCCGCGTGGCAGAAGGAGGTGGCCCAGGCCCAGAGCGGCTATGACCAGATCAGCAGCCGCGATCTGAAGAACTATCAGATGCTGCTGAACTACTTTGCCGACAAGGCCGCCGCCGAGCAGAAGGGCATGCAGACCTCCGCCACTGTTCCCGATGCCGTGTCCAGCATCGGCAACACCGCCTCTCTCAGCTCCACGGCGGCGGACAGCCTGGAGCGGGCCATGGGCAACTATCTGAAAAGCGGCAACGTACAGCAGGCGGACACGCTGCTGGGCCAGTACAAGAGCCGCATGACCCCCGCCCAGAAGGCACGGTTTGAGGCGCTGTTCGCCGCCTGGAATCACCCTGTCAACTGGTAGTTCTTTCCATTTTCTCCTGTTGGTCGAGAAATTTATGGTTGCTTTTGGCGGCATAATATGGTACCATGGCTTTAAGTGCTGCGGCATTGCGCGGCGCTGTTCCCCATTGGCCGGACGACAGTCTTCCCGGCCATGCGAAAGGAGAAAAAAGATGAAAGAATTGATTGATCGCTTTAACAGCCGTACCATCCTGCGCTGCCTGATCCTGGCGCTGTCTCTGGTTCTGGTTCTGGCGCTGGCCGGCTGCGGCGGCGACACCACCCCTGATGAGCCCACCATTGATGAGCCCACTATTGATGAACCCACCATCGACGACCGCGTGGAGCCCGATCCCGTTGTGGAGCCCAAGGACATGGAGGCCACCTTCGCCAAGTACAAGGACGTGTACGCATGGCTGGAGGTGCCCGATTTTTCCAAGATCCTGGGCACCGACCACGAGCTGTCCTACCCCGTGGCACAGCATCCCTCTGACCGCAGCTATTACCTGAGCCGCGATCTGGACGGCAACAGCAACAAGGCCGGCACCATCTTCAGCGAGGCGGTGTGCGAGGGCAAGACCATCAACGGCCGCGACCTGAACGATCCCGTCACCGTGCTGTACGGCCACAACCAGGCCAACCGCACCATGTTCGGCGGCCTGCAGAGCATGCTGAAGAACATGGACTTCAGCCAGCAGCATCTGGTGTATATGTATCAGAAGGATCGCCGCGTGACCTATCAGATCGTGGGCGGCGTGCAGTATGATACCAGTCACATCATCTACTATCACGACTTCACCAACGACGAGGTGTTCAACAGCTTCTTCGACCAGCTCTGGAAGGAGACCGACAGCACCACCAACCTGGACAAGGACAATAAGCCTGTGGCGGGC
>CAKTZN010000086.1 GCA_934635545.1 uncultured Oscillospiraceae bacterium
TCCATGAAGTAGCCGAAATGGCAGGACTTCACCCGGTCGATGCGGCTGGCGGACATGGCGATGGAGTGGCCGTACAGGGAGCGCACCGCCTCGGGGGACAGGCGGCCCCGCGTCATGTGCCGCGCCCGTTCCATGGCGGAGAGCGCCGGGGCGTACCGGGGACTCTGGGCGAAATAGCGCCACAGGGCCTCGTTCTCGCCTGCGGCGCACAGTGCCGCGGCGGGCAGGGTCAGGCGATAGGCCCCGTCCTCCCGTTGGATCTTCGTTTGGGGGAACAGCCGGGTCAGCCGCTCCACCACGAAGGAGGGCCGCAGCTCCGCGCCGGTCACGTCGGTGACGGGCCAGGAGACGTGGAGCCGCTCCGTGGGCTGGGCCAGGCAGGCGTAGATGTTCTGCAGCTCGTTATCCAGGGCGTCAAAGGTGGCGTCGGACAGGGGGATATCCCGCTGTTGGAGGGCCTGGCGGTCGTCGCTGTCCAGCACGCCGCCGTCCCGGTCGATCTGGGGCAGCAGGTGGTCGTTGGCGCCCAGCAGGAACAGCACCCGCACCCGGTGGCGGTCGTTGCGAGTGATCTCGCTGACCTTTACCTGATCCAGCGTGGCGGGGATGGTGCCCACGCTGTACTGGGTCAGCACCAGGCGCAGCAGCCGGGCGAACTCCTCGCCGTCCAGCTCGGCGTCCCCCAGGATCTCCACGAACTGATCCAGCACATCGCAGAAGATCTGCCAGAGCTGGGCGTATTCCTCCGCCAACTGCATCTGGCCCGACGCCAGGAGCCGGTCGGCCTTGTCCCGCAGCGCCTCCGGCACACCGGCGTCCGCCGCGAACTGATAGAGCGTCCGGGCCTTGTCCCGGGCGGCGGGCCGCTGCTTCAATCCCTGAGCCAGGGCCGAGAGGGGACGGCGCACCTTCTCCCGGATGCGGTTGATCTCATCCAATCGGGCGGCGCGCTGGTCGGTCATGTCCATGCCGTAGCCGTCGGGGTTCAGCGTCCAGGGGGTGTCCCGCAGCCACATGCTGCCCCGGATGTCCCAGCGGATGACGTAGTTTTCCAGCAGGTCGCACTCCGCCTCCGTGACGCCGGTCATGCCGGTCTTCAGATAGCGGAACATATCCTCATACTCGAAGCCGCCGGTGACGGCGTCCACGGCGGACAGCAGCAGCGTCATCACGGGCTTCTCCAGAATGTCGCTGCGGCGGCTGATGTAGGCGGGGATGCCGTCACGCCGGAAGATGGACTCCAGCAGCGGCCCGTAGCTGTCCAGCGTGCGGCTGGCCACGGCCATGTCCCGGTAGCGATAGCCCTGCTGGGCAAGGTGCCGGATCTGGGCGGAGACGTACTCCACCTCCGTATAGGCGGTGGCCGCCTGATAGAGGGCCACGGCGTCGGTGTCCCCCTCCCAGGGGGCGTCGCCGCCGAAGAAGTGGCGCTCCAGATGGCCCAGGGGGCTGTCGTCCCGGCGGGAGAGATAGGTGAGGCGGCATTCCACCCCCGCCTGGCGTGCCATGCGCACCAGCCGCTCCTTCTGGGCGGCGGCGTTCTGGAACTGACGGCCCGCCCGGTCCCCCAGCAGGGTAACGGTGACGCTGCGGCAGCGGCCCAGGGCGTGGGACAGCACGCTCTCCTCCTGTTTGTTGAAGAAGGAGAAGCCGTCCAGATACAGGTCCTTGCCGTCCAGATAGCCGGACTGGGGCAGGCTGTCGCAGAGCTTCTGCACGCGGGAGCGCATGTCGGTGCCGCCGGTGCGCAGCCGGGCGTCATAGGCGGCGAAGATCAGCGCCACGTCCCGCAGCTTGTCGCCCATGGCACCCTCCATGTCCGCCACATGGCGGTGCAGCGTCTCCGGCGCGATCTGATAGGCGTAGAATTCGTCGGCCAGGGTGGTGAGCTGGTGGAGAAAGGCCGAGCGCTGGGAGGGGCGGCCGAACACCTTCAACTGGGTGTGCAGCTCCTGTAAACAGCGGCGCATGGTCAGCAGCTTGCCGCCGTTGTCCAGCGTGACGGCGGCCAGGCCGCCGGTCTCGCCCAGTACGCGGGTGGCCAGGCTCTGGAAGGTCAGCACCTCGGCATTGCGGCTGGCGGTGGGGCCGCAGGCGCGGCACAGATCCAGCTCCGCCTCGTGGGACGTGTGTTCCGGCACCAGCAATATCTGGGGGCGGCTGTCCCGCTCCCGGTCGATGGTCTCCAGCACCTGGGCGGATTTGCCGCTTCCCGCGCGGCCGATCCAGATGGACAGCATAGGCGCGTCCTCCTCTCGTTGGGATAGATATTCAAATGGTATTATACCGTATTTCTCCGCAAATGGAAAGCGGCGGCGGGAAAATAAAAAACAGCCGATATTTCGGTTGCCAAACGGCGGGTATGCTGGTAGAATAGTGGTATCGGAACGACCGCGTTTTCGACACAGGGAAAGGAGACCGCATATGGAAAAGAGGAAGAGACTGGCCGCGCTGCTGTGCGCGGTGATCATGGCGCTGACGCTGCTGCCGGTGCAGACCTGGGCCGCCGGGGAGGGGGCACTGTATACCGCCCGGTACGACGCCGTTACCGGCCAGATGCGCCGGGAGAGGCTGCCGGAGGGCACGGTGCTGCAGCCGTTCCCTACGGATGAGGGGAACACGGCGCTGTTCGCCGATGGCGAGGAGGATACGGAGGTCACCATTGACCCCTATTTCCTGATCATCAACGAAAATTTGCCCCGCTACGGATTTGACATGCTGTCGCAGATGGAAAACGGCGAGGCGCTGACGAACCTTTATGGCCTTCTTGCGGCGCTGGCATTTGGCTACTACTACGACAATACCTCCAGCGACCCCGGCTACTATGGTTTCCCCGAGGGCGTCACATACAGCATGGATGAGGCGTTTATGGTGACCCAGGCGTTTTACGCCGACTGGCCGGAGATCTTCTGGATGTGGCCCGGCTGCCTCTGCATGGAGAACGAGCCGGAGGTCTGCGTCGGCCTCGACATGGGCTATAACGATCACATCGGCGATTTGGAGCGGGAGCAGCAGTTGTTCCTCTCCGCCGCAGATTCCATCCTGGCCGGTATGCCCGACGACGGTACGGACTATGAAAAGGAGCTGTATCTCCACGACGCACTGGTCAAGCACGTTACCTATAACGACGACTACGTGGAGGAGCAGAACGCCTATTCCGCGCTGGTGAACGGAGAAGCCGTCTGCGCCGGTTATGCCTTCGCCCTGCAATACCTGCTGATGCGGGCCGGGATCGAGAGCTATTATGTGGTGGGCACCGCCGGGGAGGATGAGAACGGTGATCCTGTCGGCCACGCCTGGAACATCGCCAGGATCGGCGGCGCCTGGTACTATGTGGACGCCACATGGGACGACTATGATGATGACACGCCGTACCACGCCTATTTCAACATCACCACCGCCATGCTGGAGGCGGAGCATACTCTTGATGCGCCTCCGTACAACGTGACGCTGCCGGTGTGCACCGCCACAGACGCTTTTTATTACGCTGTCAACGGCAGCATGATCTCCATGTCGGACGAGGGCCTTGTGGAGAAGATCGCGGAGCTGTTGATGGAGAACGACTGCGCGGTGTGGCTGTATGTCACAGATGACGATCCGGCTCAGGCCGCGTGGACATGGTATATAGAGAATGAGGCTGCCGTTCTCAAGGCTCTGCGGGCAACCGGTGAATGCTCGCTGGAGGCGTTGGGCAACGAAGTCCTGCTGACCTTTGCCGGTGATTTTGATCCGCCTGCGCGCGGCAACGTGAACGGCGACAATAAGCTCAGCATCAGCGATGTGCAGCTTCTGTACACCTATCTCACCACCGGCGCCTATGAGGGCGACATGATCGCATATTATTTCCGCAGCGCCGCGGACATGAACGGCGACGGGGCGATCGACGTATACGACCTGCAGTTGCTGTACGAAACGGTCAGCGGCTGAGGCGTCCATACAATACAATTATAAAAAGAGACCGGTGCAGCGCACCGGCCTCTTTTTTGCACTCTTGCCAAATGTTCGGCGGGCTGGTACAATATGGAAAAACGGAGCATCCGGAGAAAGGAGGCGGCGGCCATGAGACAGATCCGGAGGATCCCAAAGCGGCTGGCAGCCCTGATCTGCGCGGCGGCGCTGGCCCTGGCGCTGCTGCCGGTGCAGGCCCAGGCCGCGGAGACGGCGGTCTATCCCGTGTCGGAGACGTGGGGCAACCCCCTGTACCCGTCGCTGGCGGCGGAGCGCGCCGGCAGCGGCACGGCGCTGCTGTCCGACGGCGGCATGCCCAGCTTTGACACGGCGGCCCAGGCGGCGGACTACATCAACCGGCAGTTCAGGGCCCGGGAGAACATGGCCTTCTTCTACACCGGCTATCCGGCGGACGGCCCCTTCCTGGCGCTGACCGCCGATGAGGAGAGCGCCGCCTATGACGATGAGGAGCAGGAGCTGGTGAGCCATGGCGCGTCCCGGGCGGACATCCTGCAGCGGCGGCAGCTTATGAAGTATGTGCGCCGTCTGGTGACGGAGGAGCTGCTGCCGGAGGTCTTCCGCTATGTGCCCGGCGACCCCACCGGCGGCGACTATATGCGCACCCAGTACCGGGACGTGACCTGCTCCGCCGCCTATGACGGCGGCATCCTGGGCGTGTCCGTCACCTTTACCTATTTCACCACGGCGGCCCAGGAGGCCGAGACCGACAAGGCGGCGGCAGAGCTGCTGGACTATCTCCGGCTTGACGGCATGACCGGCTACGACCGGCTGACGGCCATCTACGACTGGATCTGCGCCCATGTGGCCTTTGACTACGCCCACCAGAAGGACGAGACGTATCTGGCCCAGTACACCGCCTATGGCGCGCTGGTGGACAAGGCCGCCGTGGGGCAGGGCTATGCCGCGCTGCTGTACCGTCTGGCGCTGGCGGCGGGGCTGGACGCCCGGATCGTCACCGGCACCGCACGGGGCGCGGCCCACCACTGGTGCCTGCTGCGCATGGGGGAGCGCTGGTACTACGCCGACGCCGCCTGGGACGCGGGCTCTCAGGCCCGGACGTACTTCCTGCGGCCTGCGCTGACGTACCATGTGCCGGACGACGCGTCCCTGGCCATGGCGGCCCAGTATCCCCTGGCCGACAGCGCCTATCTGCTGACGCCGGGGGACGTGAACGGTGACGGCTTCGTGAACATCCAGGATGTGCAGGCGCTGTACGCGTATCTGACCCTTGACCGGCGGCCCACCGGCAGCGGCGCCCTGTCGGCGGCGGACTTCCGCTCGGCAGCGGATGTGAACAACGACGGCGCCGCCGATGTGTACGACCTGCAGAGGCTGTATGAGATGGTCACCGGCCTGGGATGAGGGATAGAGTAAGGTTCGATAGAGCGTTGTAGGGGCGGACGACTCTGTCGGCCCTGACGATGGCCGCAGCATTTCCGATAGGGGCGGACAGGGTCGTCCGCCCCTACGGACGGGTACAAGGAACCGCTCACCCAATATCCGGACGATCCTTCCGCGTTTCGCTTGACAATCCACGCAAAATGGGTATAATAAAAGCAGGGGTATTACCGCAGAGCGGTTTAGCCCGGTCGAAAATTGAAGATTTTAGGAATTATCCGAAAACCGTCACTTGGCCGAGTGGCGGTTTTCCCATTTTATCCGCAGTGTGAACACAAGTCCAAACAGATGGAATGTAATGGTAATAGGCACGATATCACCTCCTTCCGGAGGAGATCCGGGCCAACCGCCCCGCAATGTTATGTAATACCCTTGCCCAAGGCCAAAGCCTTGTACGAACAATCGTAGCATAGTCGCGGGGTTTTGTCAACGGAAACCGGCGGTATCCTCTCCGTACTTCTGCCTGGCGACAACTGTCCACACGACATTCGGCAAAATCAACAAACGGCAAACAAAAAACTGTCATAACCAACGAAAATCAAAAAACCACATTGACACACAGTGTGAAAGTTGCTAGTATTAAGTCACTCAGAGCGTGAAAACGTTTCCGGAAACGGTACCGTTGTTTCGCCTGAGGAGCAACGACAGGGGGAGAGAGTGTGACCATCAAGGATATCGCCCGATTGAGCGGCGTCAGTATCACCACGGTCTCCCGCGTACTGAACGACCGGCCCGACGTCAGCCAGGAGAGCAGGCGCCGGGTGCTGGACGTGATCGAGAGCACCAATTATATTCCCAACAACTCCGCCCGCGATCTGGTAAAGACCAAGTCTGATGCCATCGGCCTTGTGGTGCGGGGTATTTCCAACCCCTTCTATACCGACATCATCCGCGCCGTGGAGGCGGGCATCACCGCCAACGGCTACACCATGGTGATGCAGCAGATCGGCTCCTGCGACGACGAGCTGAAGCAGGCCGCCATGATGGAGCGGGAGAAGCGGCTGCTGGGCCTGGTGCTGCTGGGCGGGCGGTTCGACTACTCCGCCGCCGATCTGGCGCGGCTGAACGTGCCCTTCGTGTGCTGCTCCTTCGGCAACCACTACGGCACGCTGGAGCACGGGGACTACTCCTCCGTGTCCATCGCCGATATCGAGAACGCCAGCCGGGCCACCCGGTACCTCATTGAGAACGGCCACCGGCGCATCGCCGCCATGATCACCCGGCCCGACGACCACTCCATCAGCCAGCTCCGGTACGAGGGGTATAAAGAGGCCCTGGCCGAGGCGGGCATCACCCCCGACGAGAGCCTGGTCATCTGCACCGAGACCTTCAATATCCAGGCCGCCTATCAGGCCATGAACCGGGCGCTGGACAGCGGCGCGGACTTCACCGCCGTGTTCGCCATCTCCGACAACATGGCCATCGGCGCCATGCGCTCCCTGCGGGAGCACGGACGCACCGTGCCCGACGACTGCTCTGTCATCGCCATCGACGGCATCGAGGTGTCAGACTACATCGACCCGCCGCTGACCACCCTGTGCCAGCCCATGGAGAAGATGGGACGGCGCAGCATCGAGATCCTGCTGGACATGATCGAGGGCCGCGCCGGGAACTTCCACGAGGTGCTGCCCACGGTGCTGCGTGTGGGCGGCAGCGTGAAAAAGCTGGTATAAACCGTTTTTTACAGTGCATACTGTGAAAATAAAATCATTTTAGAAGGAGATCATTCAACATGAAAAAGTTTCTTGCACTGATCCTTGCTCTTGTGATGGCTCTGTCTCTGGTCGCCTGCGGCGGCGGAAGCAATGACGCACAGGGCAACGGTGATGGCGATGCCACTGCTACCGGCAGCGTCTATTACCTGAACTTCAAGCCCGAGGCTGACCAGGCCTGGCAGGATCTGGCTGCTGCCTACACCGCCGAGACCGGCGTGCCTGTCAAGGTCGTGACCGCCGCCTCCGGCCAGTACGACACCACCCTGACCGCCGAGCTGGACAAGGACGCTGCTCCTACCATGTTCCAGGTGGGCAACGTGGGCGCCGTCAACAGCTACGGTGAGTTCTGCTACAATCTGGAAGGCACCGACGTGTGGAACCAGATGACCACCCATGACTTCGATCTGAAGAACGCCGACGGCGAGACCGTGTCCATCGGTTACTGCTACGAGGCCTTCGGCATCATCGTCAACAAGGCTCTGCTGGAGAAGGCCGGCCACTCCCTGGACGAGATCACCAACTTCGAGTCCCTGAAGGCTGTTGCTGACGATATCCACGCCAACGCCGCCACCCTGGGCTTCGACGCCTTCACCTCCGCCGGTCTGGACGGTTCCTCCTCCTGGCGTTTCTCCGGCCACCTGGCCAACATGCCCCTGTACTACGAGTTCCGCGATGACAACGTCACCGCTCAGCCCGCCACCATCAAGGGCACCTATCTGGATAACTACAAGGCTATCTGGGATCTGTACATCACTGACTCCGCCAC
>CAKTZN010000087.1 GCA_934635545.1 uncultured Oscillospiraceae bacterium
GAGCGGCGGCAGCTCCAGCGGCAGGAGACGGTGCAGGTGACGCTGACGTGCGACCATCCCTATGACCGGGCGGCGGCAGAGCAGTACATGCGGCAGTATGACCACCAACGCAATGACCGGTGGTACGCCTATGACGACGTGGGCGGCAACTGCATGAACTTCGGCTCTCAGGTGCTGCTGGCGGGCGGCATCCCCATGGACGAGGAGGGTGGCAGCAAGTGGTACTGGCACAGTCAGAACACGCTGGATCTCTCCTGGATCAATGTGGGCCGGTTTTACAGCTATGCCCGGGAGAACCGGGGCTATGGCCTTGTGGCGGACACCGAGGCCAACTACTACACCGGCGAGGTGGGGGATATCCTGATCCTGGGCCCCGACGGCGGCCATAACCACACCACCGTCATCTCCGGCATCGTCCGGAATGAGGCGGGGGAAACGGTGGACTATCTGCTGTGCTCCAACACCACCAACTACACGGACTTCCCCGCCGGGGCGTACTATTACACCAGTCATCGGCTGGTGAAGATCTACGGCTGGAACGAGAGCGCCCCCGACACCGCACAGTGACACGACAGAAAGAGGCTCTGACCATCAGTCAGAGCCTCTTTCTTATTCATATACGTCCACATACACGCCGTCGGTGTAGATCTGCACGGCGGACACGCCCTCCAGAGACAGCAGCGAGGCGGCGATGCCCTGCTCCATCTCTCCGGCGGCGTCCGCACCCATGGCCGCGATCACCTCGGACGGCAGGTTCAACTGGCACACGCCGCCCTCCACACGGGCGGTGATGCCCTCCACGTTCTCCGGGATCAGCGGCAGCAGGCCGTCCTCCGTGGGGCCGTCCGCCAGAGCGGCCAGCACCACATCCGCCGCCGACTGGCCCTCGTACTGGGTCAGCAGCCGCTCCTCCGGCACCAGCGCGCCCTCACCGTCCGGGAAATAGAGCTGGGCCGTCAGCATCCGCACCACGTCGTCCATAGAGGTCAGCAGCACGTCGCTGGCCAGGAACAGGTTGCTGTCCCGATAGGCCAACTCCTGGCCGTTGACGGTGATGCGCACCGCGTACACGCCGTCCAGTTGCGTCAGGGACAGCGCCACGCAGTAGTCGGCGATGGTCAGATCCATGCCGCTGAGCTGGCCGTAGCTTCCGGCGAAATCCACCCACGCGGTGCTGCCCTTCACCTCCGCCGAGCGCAGCGTGGTTCCGGCGGGGATGGGACTCTGGAAGCCCTTTTCGTAGCATTCGCCCATCAGCAGCGACAGCACCGCCGCCACCCGGGCCGTCTTGTCACCCTCCGGCAGGCTGTCCCAGTCCACCGTCACATGGTCGATGGCGTCGCCGCCGGGATGGGTATCCAGCGGCACGGCGTAGTACAGCCGCAGGCCGTCCCTGCCGCCCACGGTACCGGCGGCGCAGCCCGCCAGCAGGCACAGCGCCAGGGCCAGCGCCGCGAGACACGAAAGTTTTCCTCTCACGCGTCCTCACCGCCTTCCTCCGTGCAGGGCAGATACACGGTGAACACCGTGCCGCTGCCGCCCTGCCGCGGCCCGGCGGTAATCCGGCCGCCCCGGTTCTCCACCGTGTCCTTCACGATGGACAGGCCCAGGCCCGTGCCGCCGATGGCGCGGGAGCGCATCTTGTCCACCCGGTAGAACCGCTCGAAGATATGGGGCAGATCCTCCTCCGGGATGCCAATGCCGTTGTCCTCCACCGTCAGCACCACCCAGTCGCCCTCCACCGCCGCGGCGGCGTGGACGAAGCCGTCGGTGCCGGAATATTTGATGCCGTTGTCCATCAGGTTATAGAGGATCTGGTGGACATCGTCCTCGGTGGCCAGGGCCACCGCGTCCTCCGCCGCCTCATAGGTCAGCGTCACGTTCTTCTCCCGTGCCAGCACCGCCAGCATCCGGGCCACCCGCTCCAGCACCGGGGCCACCGCCACCGGCACCACCTGCGGCACTGCGCCGCTGTCCAGCCGGGTCAGCCGCAGCAGATTCTCCGTAATGCGGGTCAGGCGCTCCGCCTCCCGCCCGATGTCGCCCACAAACTCGCGGGTGGTGTCCGCGTCCATGTCGCCGGTCTGCAGAATGGAGTCCGTCAGCAGCCGGATACCCGCCAGAGGCGTTTTCAGCTCATGGCTGGCGTCGGACACGAACCGCCGCCGGGCGTCCTCAGTGGTCTGCAGGCGATCCGTCAGACTGTTGAACTCCGCCGCGATCTGGCTGATCTCGTCGCTGCCTGTCACGGCGGCACGGTGGCTGTACGCGCCCTCCCGCACCTTGCGGATGGCCGACAGCAGATCGGTGATCTGGGCCGTCAGCACCCGGCTCAGCAGGATGGACAGGCCGATGACGCCCAGGGCGATCACCGCCGAGATCTTCATCAGGTTGGACTGGAAGCTCTTCAGAATATCCGCCTGCTTGGTATCGTATTCATAGGTATACACCGCGCCCACGATCTGGTTGTGGTACACCACCGGCGAGGCCATGCGGCTGAGGAACGCCG
Organism: uncultured Oscillospiraceae bacterium; assembly: GCA_934635545.1. Taxonomy (GTDB): domain Bacteria; phylum Bacillota; class Clostridia; order Oscillospirales; family Oscillospiraceae; genus Vescimonas. Next base: position 2,510 of record CAKTZN010000087.1, read on the forward strand.
TGGAATCGTAGTTGCAGTAGAAGGCGTCATAGCCCTCCAGGGCCTGGACGATCTCCGTATAGAAGGCGTACAGACCCACCGCGCCGTTTGCCTCGCGGGTGTCGTACAGGATGCGGCCCGCCGTATCCGTCACCAGGATGCGGGAAACGCCGGTGTCCCGCATGGAGCTCAGCGCCTTGGACACATTCTCCTCGTCCAGTTGCTTCAGACCGCTCAGCGACGCCTCGATCAGCTTTACGGAGCTCTTCATGGATGTCTCCTTGGACTGGAACACCATGGTCTGGGACTGCAGCAGCGGATAGGTGTTCAGCAGCACCAGCACCGCGGCGATCACCAGGATATAGCTGACGCCAAACTTAAATTGTAGGCTGGTTTTCCCCCTGAAAATAGTAACCCACTCCCCACTTGGTCATGATATAGGCCGGTTCCGCCGGAACCCGCTCCAGCTTCTCCCGCAGGCGGCGCACATGGACGTCCACCGTGCGGTAATCCCCGGCGTAGGAATAGCCCCACACCAGATCCATCAGGCTCTCCCGGCTGTATACCCGCCGGGGATTCTTCATCAGCAGCTCCAGCAGGTCGTACTCCTTGGCGGTCAGGTCGATGGTCTTGCCGTCCCGGATGGCCACCCGCTGCTGGGTGTCCAGACTCAGATCCCCCACCGTCAGCATGGTACGCACCGCGTCCGGACGGCCGGCGCTGCGCTTCAGAAGCGCCCGGATCCGGGCCTTCAGCTCCAGGATATTGAAGGGCTTCGTCACATAGTCATCCGCGCCGCAGGCAAAGCCCATCAGCTTGTCCGCATCCTCGCTGCGGGCCGTCAGCATGATGATGGGCACATCGGAGAACTCGCGGATCTTCATGCACGCCTCGGTGCCCGACAGCACCGGCATCATCAGATCCAGGATGATCAGGTCGAAATCCTCCTTTTTCGCCAGCTCCACGGCGGCTTCGCCATCATAGGCGGCGGTGACCTGATAGCCCTCGTTCTCCAGATTGAAGGTGATCCCCTTCACCAACAGCTTTTCGTCGTCCACCACAAGTATCTTCATGGCGTCACCTCCTGAAAAATGTTTACATTTGGCAAACCGCTCCCCGTTGACGGGAGGGGCCATGTCGTTTATAATAATGAGTTGAACACTGATCACGGCAGGAAGCCCCTTCCGTGTCCCCACATACATTGTCCACCTCATTATAGCACATATGGAGAAAATGTCATTATGAAATTCCGCCGTTTCTGCACCGTTTTTTTGCTGCTGGCCCTGCTGGTGACCCAGCTTCTGCCCGTCACCGCCTACGCCGTGGAGGATATCCAGATTGAAGCCCGCGCCGCCCTGCTGGTGGACGGCGCCACCGGCACCGTGCTGCTGGATCAGGACGCCCACACCAAGCAGTATCCCGCCAGCATCACCAAGGTGATGACGGCCCTGCTGGTGTTCGAGGCCATCAACCGGGGCGAACTGCGGATGGACACCCCCATCACCGCCAGCGCCAACAGCGTGGCGGGCCTTCCGGACGACGCCAGCACCGCCGACATCGTGGCCGGCGAGACGCTGACGGTGGAGCAGCTTCTCTACTGTCTGCTGGTGGTGTCCGCCAACGAGGTGGGCAACATCCTGGCTGAGGCCGTCAGCGGCAGCGTCGCCAACTTTGTGGCCCAGATGAACCAGAGGGCCCAGGAGCTGGGGTGCGAGAATACCCATTTCGTCAACACCTCCGGTCTGCCGGATAACGAGCACTATACCACCGCGTGGGACATCTATCTCTTCACCAGAGAGGCCATGAAGTACGACCAGTTCATGAACATCGTCAACACCAAGGCCTATGATGTGCCCGCCACCAACAAGAGCGAGGCCCGCGAGCTGCACAGCACCAACTATCTGATCTCCAACTGGCGGGCCACCGGGTATCTGTACAGCGGCGCCCAGGGCATCAAGACCGGCTCTACCGACTCGGCGGGCTACTGTCTGGTATCCTCCGCCGTCCGAACGGACCGGCAGTTGATCTCCGTGGTGCTGGGTGCCAAGCTGATGCAGACCGAGGCCGGCGACACCAAGGTGGGCAGCTTTACCGAGACCAGCCGCCTGTTTGACTGGGGCTTCAACAACTTCGTCACCAAGACCGTGCTGACCGAGGACGAGATGATCCAGGAGGTGCCGGTGGCCCTCAGCAAGGAGGTGGCCAGCATCGCCGTCCACCCGGCCTACACCGCCGAGGCGGTGCTGCCCAGCGACCTGGAGCCGGAGTCCCTCCAGCGCACCGTCACCCTGTATGAGGACGTAGTGGACGCTCCCATCACCGCCGGGCAGGAGCTTGGCACCATCACCCTCAGCTACGGCGACGTGGATTACGCCACCGTGCCCCTGCTGGCCGTGGCCGACGTCAGCGCCAGCCGCTTTCTGGTGGTGAAGCACGCCCTGAAGGAGTTCTTCTCCCGCACCGTCGTCAAAATCCTGCTGGTGGTGCTGGTGATCCTGGTGGTGCTGGTGCTGCTGTTCGGCAAGACCTTTATGCGCCGCCGCCGCTACGGCAGCGGCCGCAGCAAGCGGATGCGGCACCGCAGCTACCGGGGCCGCCGGTTCTGATGCCTATGACCATTCTCTATCAGGATCGCTATCTGGTGGTGGCCGTCAAACCCGTGGGCGTACTGTCCGAGGACGATCCCAAGGCCGCCTGCATGCCCGCCCTGCTGCGAGAGCACTACCGCAATCTGGGGGAAAATGACTACATCGCCACCGTACACCGGCTGGATCGCGTCACCGGCGGCGTGATGGTGTTCTCCCGCCGCAGAGAGATCACCGGCAAGCTCACCGCCGCCGTGGCCGCCCACGAGATCACCAAGGAGTATCTGGCCGTTCTTCGTGGCCACCCGGAGAGGGACGCCGATACGCTCACCGACCTGCTGTTCCGGGACGCCCAGCATAACAAGAGCTATGTGGTGCAGCGGACGCGCAAGGGCGTCCGCGAGGCCACGTTGGACTATACGGTGCTGGAAAAGACCGACGAGCTGACGCTGGTGAGGGTACGGCTCCACACCGGCCGCACCCATCAGATCCGGGTGCAGTTCTCCCACCGGGGGCTTCCCCTGCTGGGGGATATCCGCTACGGCAGCAAGGCGGACTGCTCCGCCGCCCTGTGGTCATATCATCTGGCCTTCACCCATCCCGTCACCAAAAAGGCCGTGGACGTGACCTGTCCCCCGCCGGATACCTACCCGTGGGATCTGTTTACCATAAGCTGATAAAAAGGCAGATATCACAGAAGCTTCTGTGATATCTGCCTTTTCTGTTTTTCCCAGCCGCACTTTGCGACACACTGCATAAAAACGCACCGTGAAGGACGTTTCACGGTGCGTTCTGCCTGCCTTCACCATAGGCGATGGCACATGCACATGATATCACAGCTTTTTAACGTTTTCAATATAGTCTTAACGGAAAATTTATATGAACTTTCCGTTAAAATCTTGTTAATTTTGCCCTCTTGAAATTCAAAAACATCTGGCGTATAGTATGGACTATGATTTTTCAAGCAGCGATAACGTTTCCGGAGAGGAAAAATGCAACTTTTTCCTCACAGTACTTTTCGCGCTTAAAACCGCGAAAGCATACGAAAATGTGATGGCTGTATTCAAGGAAAGGACGGTGGAACCATGACACGGGAAGAAGCAGTACAGCGTCTGTGCAATATCTACAGCGGCGATTTTGACGTTCGCGTGTGTGAAGCGCACGAGCAGCCTCTGGCGGCGCAAATGGATTTTTATGCAGAATCCTCCAAATATGTGCTGTCCAAAAAAGCAAAGCTCTGGGAGGCCAACAGCTTTGAATATGTTTACCTGTTCAGCGTCCCCCATCTGACCCGCGAGATCTATGAGGCATGTGAAAAGAAGGCCTATGAGGAGGGCATGGCCCGCATCAATCCCGGCCCCAATCACATGTACACCTACATCACGGCCCTGTTCCTGTGCGATAGCTGCGACGACGACGCCCGCAAGGCGCTGAAGCGCTGCAGGCTCTATAAGAGCTTCCGCATGTCCTATTGGGGCTGGATGGACTTTCACACCGCCATGGTGGAGCTGCCAGAGGAAAAGGTCAGCAGCAACGCCAGCGGACACAGTGCAGCGCAGGTCTTCAAGCAGGGCCTGTTTCATAAGCAAAAGAAAATCTTGTTCAGAAAGGAGAGAGCTTTATGAATGCTGCTTTGTTCCTTATCATCGGCTGCGCAGTTCTGGTCGTAGGCTATATCTTCTACGGCGGCTGGCTGGCCAAGAAGTGGGGCGTCGATAACTCCCGTCCTACTCCCGCTCATACCATGGAAGACGGCAAGGACTACTGCCCTGCCAAGGCTCCTGTGCTGATGGGCCATCACTTCTCCTCCATCGCCGGCGCCGGCCCCATCAACGGCCCCATTCAGGCGGCTGTGTTCGGCTGGGTCCCCGTGATGCTGTGGGTCCTGATCGGCGGCATCTTCTTCGGCGGCGTGCATGACTTCGGTGCTCTGTTCGCTTCCATCCGCCACAAGGGCGAGTCCATCGGTGAGGTCATCGGCGACGCCATCGGCGCCAAGGCCAAGAAGCTGTTCATCACCTTCGCTTACCTGACCCTGATCCTTGTTGTGGCCGCTTTCGCTTCCATCGTAGCCAACACCTTCAAGGCTACCTACACCGCTGAGGGCGCGATCGACTACGCCGCTTCCGCGGCCAACGCCTCCACCGCCATCATCTCCATCATGTTCATCCTGATGGCCATCCTGTTCGGCTTCTTTGTCTATCGCCGCAACGCGCCTCTGGGCGTGGCCACTGTGATCGGCGTCATCGGCATCGTGGTCTGCATGGTCATCGGCCTGAACTGGCACCCCATCTATCTGAACTACACCGTGTGGATGATCATTGTCGGTCTGTACATCGGCGTCGCTTCCGTCACCCCTGTGTGGATCCTGCTGCAGCCCCGTGACTACCTGAGCTCCTTCCTGCTGTACGGCATGATGGTCTTGGCTGTTGTGGGTATCATCGGCGCGCATCCCACCGTCGAGATGCCTGCGTTCCTGGGCTTCTATGATACGCTGGCTCCCTCCGGCACCTCTCTTGGTTATCTGTTCCCCGCCCTGTTCGTGACCATCGCCTGCGGCGCTGTGTCCGGCTTCCACTCTCTGGTTGGCTCCGGCACCACCTCCAAGCAGTTGGATCAGGAAAAGGACGCCAAGCCCATCGCTTACGGCGGCATGCTGATCGAGTGCGCTCTGGCTCTGATCTCCGTCTGCGCTGTTGG
>CAKTZN010000088.1 GCA_934635545.1 uncultured Oscillospiraceae bacterium
TGGTGGGTCTCGGCGTTGTTGGTGACGGAGAAGGTGGGATCCTCCTCGTTCAGCTTGTTCAGGCCGGTGCCCAGCTTTTCGATCTCCTGCTTGGTCTTGGGGGAGATAGCGCGCTCATAGCAGGCGGGCGCAAAGGCCAGAGGCGCGAACTTGACGTAGGTCTTGGGCTCGCACAGGGTGTCGCCGGTCTTGACCTTGTCCATCTTGCCGATGGCGCCGATATCACCGCAGCAGATCTCCTTGGTCTCCTCGCTCTTCTTGCCCTTCATGGTGTACAGACGGCCCAGCTTTTCGGTGTTGCCGGTGGTCATGTTGTACAGGGACATATCGCCGGTGACCTTGCCGCGGATGACCTTGATCATGGAGTACTTGCCGTACTGGTCGGAGATGGTCTTGAACACGAAAGCGGCGGTGGTGCCGTTGGGATCGTAAGCGACCTCGATGGCGTTGCCGTCGTCGTCCTCGGCAGCCTCGGCGGGCATGTCGGTGGCCACGGGAACCAGATCCACGATGGTCTGCATCAGCATGTCAACGCCCATACCGGTGACGGCGGAGCCGCACAGCACGGGGCAGACAGTACCCTCGCGGACGCCGATCTTCAGACCCTTGGCCATATCCTCGGCGGACAGCTCCATGGTCTCGAAGAACTTCTCCATCAGCTCCTCGTCGGCGCCGGCGGCGGCTTCCATCAGCTCGGAGCGCAGGGCCTCCACCTCGTCGGCCATGTCGGCGGGGATGGCGCACTCGCCCTTGGCGTCGTAAGCCTTGTTGTGCAGCAGGTCAACGATCACGGTGACGGCCTTGTTGGCGTCAGCCTTGGTGGCAACGATGGGGGCGATGGCGGTGCCGAACTTACCCTTGACAGCCTCGATGCAGCTGGCGTAGTCGGCGTTGGCCTCCTCCACGCGGTTGATGAACATCATGCGGGGCTTCTTGCCCAGCATCTTCCAGGTACGCTCCATACCGACGGACAGGCCGTCCTTGGCGTTACCCACGATGACGGAGCACTCGGCGGCGCGGATGGCGCACACGGCCTCACCGGCGAAATCGAAGTTGCCGGGGGCGTCCATCACGTTGATCTTCTTACCCTTATACATGACGGGAGCAAAGGCCAGAGAGATAGAGATCTGGCGCTTGATCTCCTCGGCGTCGTAGTCACAGGTGGTGTTGCCGTCAGCGGTCTTGCCCAGGCGGTCAATACCCTTGGTCATGTACAGCATCTGCTCCACCAGAGAGGTCTTGCCGGAGCCGCCGTGGCCCAGCAGGGCAATATTGCGAATGTCGTTTGCAGTCATAATGGTGTGTTCTCCCTTCAATTTGATCCAGCGCACGGGCGCTGCCGCGCGCAATACGCTCAACATGACGATTATAGCTCACTTTTTCAAGTCTGACAACCTTTATTTTTGATATTTGTATGAAAAATCCCGCGTACTGCGGGATTTTTCGTCAACTTATACAATGCGCATTTCCTTTTTCTGGTCAGGTCGCCAAGGGCGCAAAAAGGAGCGGGCGAAACTGCCCGCTCCTCATCTGTTCTGATGCTTGCCTTACGCCTTCTGGTCGTCCCCGGACGGCTTCTCTTCCGGCTTCTCGCCGGACTTTTCATCGGGCTTTTCGCCCTCCTCCGGTTTCTCGTCGAAGTCCGGCATGGGGATGGGCTGGGACACGATGTTGATATGCTTGGCAGGAGCCTCGATGGTCTCCGGCACGCTGGGGCGGAACAGCTTCTGCTCCGGCTCTCGGGTGGCGCCGTAGTTGTCCACGGTCTCGGGATCCCGTCCCTCGATAATGGCCATCATCTCCTGACCGGTGATGGTCTCCTTCTTCAGCAGGTACGCGGCGATCTTGTCCAGCAGCTCACGGTTGGCCTCCAGGATCTCCTTGGCCTCCTTGTGGCACTGGCGGATGATCTTGATGGTCTCCCGGTCAGCGGCGGCGTAGGTCTCCTGGGCGCAGGACATGGAGTAGGAGCCGTCCAGATACTGGTTCTGCACGGTGCCCAGCGCCATCATGTCGAACTCCTCGCACATGCCGAACCGGGCCACCAGATTCCGGGCCATCTCCGTGGCCCGCTCGATGTCGTTGGCGGCGCCAGAGGTCATGGTGTTGCACACGATCTCCTCGCTGGAGCGGCCCGCCAGCAGGGTGCGGATCTCCGCCAGGATGTCCTCCTTGGACATGAGGAACTTCTCCTCCTCCGGCAGATGCAGCGTATAGCCCAGCGCGCCCTGGGTATGGGGCACGATGGTGATCTTGCTGACCGGCTGGGCGTTCTTCTGCTTGGCCGCCACCAGGGCATGGCCCACCTCGTGATAGGCGATGATACGCTTTTCCTGCTCGGTGATGACGGTGCCCTTCTTTTCGCTGCCGGCGATGACCAGCTCGAAGGAGACCAGCAGATCGTTCTGATTCACGGCGCGGCGGCCCTTGCGGACGGCCCGCAGGGCGGCCTCGTTCACCAGGTTGGCCAGATCCGCGCCCACGCAGCCTGCGGTGGCCTGGGCGATCTTCTCCAGATCCACGTCCTCCGCCAGCTTGATGGTGCGGGTATGCACCTGCAGCGTGGCCAGACGGCCCGCCAGGTTGGGACGGTCCACGGTGATGCGCCGGTCGAAGCGGCCGGGACGCAGCAGCGCCTTGTCCAGCACCTCGGGCCGGTTGGTGGCGGCCAGGACGATGATGCCCTTGCTGGGGTCAAAGCCGTCCATCTCCGCCAGAAGCTGGTTCAGGGTCTGCTCCCGCTCGTCGTTGCCGCCGCCGAAGCGGCTGTCGCGGGTCTTGCCGATGGCGTCGATCTCGTCGATAAAGATGATGCAGGGCGCCACCTTGGCGGCCTCCTTGAACAGGTCGCGGACACGGCTGGCGCCCACGCCCACGAACATCTCCACAAAGCCGGAGCCGGAGATGGAGAAGAAGGGCACGCCCGCCTCGCCTGCCACGGCCTTGGCCAGCAGCGTCTTGCCGGTACCGGGGGAGCCCACCAGCAGCGCGCCCTTGGGCAGCTTGGCGCCGATGGCGGTATACCTACCGGGATTATGCAGGAAGTCGATGATCTCCTCCAGCGACTCCTTGGCCTCGTCCTGACCGGCCACGTCCTTGAAGGTGACGCCGGTGGATTTCTCCATATACACCTTGGCGTTGGACTTGCCCACGCTGCCGATGCCGCCGAAGCCACCGCCGCCGGACTTGCTGAGGAAGCGCATCACCAGCATGAACAGTCCCACCATAATGATGATGGGCAGCACATAGCTGGCCATGAACACCAGCACCGGGTTCATCTCCGCCTTATAGTAGCCGGTATAGGCCACGTTGTGCTCCTCCAGCAGGGGCAGGAGCTGGCTGTCGGAGAGCTGAGCGGTGTACAGCGTCAGCTTGGCATCCTTGGACTGGGTATAGCTCTTGGGCTTTTCGGTGCTGTTCTCCTTGGCCTCCTCCGTGTAGGTATAGCCCTCCACGGGGGTGATGTAGATGGTGCTGTCCTTGAACAGGATCTCGTCCACCTGATCCTTCTCCACCATGTCGATCATCTGGCTGTACTTGATCTCATGGCTGGAGGTTTTGTTGGCGGTGTTGCCGGAATAGGCGCTGATGTAGTTCATCGCCACCGTCAGCACCACCGCCCACAGCACCAGCGTCAGCACGCCCCGCAGCCGGTTGCTGTTCTTGTTGTTTTTGTTGTTCTTATTGTTATCTGCCATGGAATCCTCCTTGCAAGAGTGGAAGCATTCTAAGTGTAAGTGCCAGTATACCACAAAAGCCGCCGCCTCACAAGCGGCACGTTGTCCCTTTTTCTGTAAAATTTCTATGAATCGGGCTTTATCTTGCCGCGGGGGTATGGTATAATCAATGCTGTATTGGTATCAACTGACGGAAGGAACGATCATCTATGAACGAACAAGCTGCCGCTCCCAAGCGCCGCCCCATGCCCGAGGCGGAGGCCGACGGCATTATCGAGGGCCGCAACGCGGTCATTGAAGCTCTCCGCTCCGGCACGGCCATCGACAAGATCTATCTGGCCAAGGGCGAGACGGACAAGACCCTGGGCCACATCGCCTCCAAGGCCCGCGCTGCGGGCATCGTGGTGGTGGAGGCCGACCGCCGCAAGCTGGACAACATGTCCCGCACCCACGCCCACCAGGGCGTCATCGCCCTGGCCGCCGTCCGGGAATATGTGACGGTGGACAGCATCCTGCGCTCCGCCGCCGACAAGGGCGAGGCCCCGCTGCTGGTGGTGTGCGACGAGATCTCCGATCCCCACAATCTGGGCGCCATCCTCCGCACCGCCGAGTGTGCCGGCGCCCACGGCGTCATCATCCCCAAGCGCCGCAGCGCGGGACTGACCGCCATCGTGGCCAAGACCTCCGCCGGTGCCGTCAGCTATATGCCGGTGGCCCGGGTGGCCAACATCCCCTCCCTGCTGAAGGACCTGAAGAAGCAGGGCGTGTGGGTGTTCGGCACCGCCGCCGACGGCAACACCACCCTCTATAGCGCCGACCTGAAGGGCCCCGCCGCCATCGTCATCGGCTCCGAGGGCGACGGCATGACCCGCCTGGCGGCGGAAAACTGTGATTTTCTGGTAAGCATCCCCATGAAGGGACACATCTCCTCCCTGAACGCCTCCGCCGCGGCAGCCATCCTGCTGTACGAGGCGGTACGCCAGCGGAGCTGAGAAAAGGACATCCATGCGCAGGCAAGACGAGGCACAACTGCATACCCCGCCCATCCCGGAGGATGAGGCGTTCACCCTGGAGTCCATCCTGGCCGAATACGGCAAGGGTGGGCGTCAGCCTGCCCAAACGGAGGAAGCCCCCCCTCCCCAGCCCGCGCCGGAGCCCATCCCGGAACCCATCCCGGAACCTGAACCGGAACCTGTCCCCCCGCCGGAACCCGCGCCAGAGCCGGAGTCGGAGGAGGAGATCACCACACGGCTGCCCAGGCCGGAGAAAAAGCACAAGAAGAAAAAGCCCCGGAAGAAGCAGGATACCGCGGAATTCCCGGTGATCCGCACCGCGCCGGAGCCCACGCCGCCCCCTCCCCCGCCGAAACCTGCGCCGGAGCCGGAGGAGGAGCTGCCGCCGGACCGGGTCTCTCTGAAAAACCTTATGTACGACACGGTGGATTCCGTGCTGGCGGAGAATGACGACGGCATCCTGGAGGAGCCGCCCACCCTGCGTGAGCGGCTGCAGGAGCTGCTGAATCGCCGCCGTTCCCGGAAAAAGCCCCGCCCCCGCCACGATACCGAGCAGCTCTGGGAGGAGCCGGAGCGCCGCAGACCCGAGCCGGAGCCGGAACCGGAGCCCGACAGTGACGAGGCCTTCCGGGCGGAAAAGCGCCGGGTGAAGCACACCCGCCGCGCCCTGACCGTTCTCACCTTCCCGGTGGCGGCACTGCTGGCCCTGGCGATCCTGGACGGTCTGGGCTATATGCCCGCCCAGTGGCTGGAAAGCCCTCTGCTGCGCGCCTATGTGCCCTGCGGCATCCTGCTGATCACGGCGCTGCTGGCGGCGGACGTGTGGAAGCACGCCATCGGTGAGCTGAAAGAACGCCATGTGGCCAGCGCCCTGGGCGCACTGCTGCTGACCCTTATCGTCGTTCTTGACGGCGTCGTGTCCGCCGCCGTCACCCAGGACAGCCACGTCCCCTTCGCCGCCACCGCCGCCCTTCTCCTGTGGATAGAGCAGTGGTCGTTGCTGTTGCGGGCCGAAGCCCGGCGCGAGGCGTTCCAACTGGTGAACGTGGGCGGTGAGCCCCCCTATGTGGCCTCCGTCACCGACGCCGGTGTCTGCAAGCAGAAGGGCCGCTTGTCCGGCTTCTATCATATGACGGACAAGCCCGATCCGGCCCGCCGCTGGCAGTGGTATCTCACCCCCCTGCTGCTCAGCGCCGCCACGGTGCTCTCCGCGGTGGTGTGCCTCTCCAACCAGTGTATGGAGCGCTTCCTATGGGTCTGGTCGGCCCACCTGACGGTGGCGCTGCCCCTGTCCCTGCCGCTGACGGCGGCGCTTCCCTTCCAGCGGCTCCAGCACCGGCTGACCCGGGGCGGCAGTGCCCTGGCCGGTTACGCGGGAGCGCCTCCCCTCAGCCGTGCCCGCCAGTTGGTGGTGACGGAGAACGACCTCTTCCCCACCGGCACGGTGGCCTTCAACGGCTATAAGGTCTATGGCGAGGAGCGGGTCAAAATGCTCTCCTACGCCGCCGGGATGGCCCAGGCGGCCCACAGTCAGCTCTCTCCCCTGTTCCGCCAGCAGCTTGCGGCGGAGGGCGGCTTCTCCGCCCGGGTGGACGACCTGCGCTTCTGCGAGGAGGGCGGCGTCACCGGCATGATCCGGGGCGAGACGGTGGCCATGGGCAGCGCGTACTTCATGCGCAAGCAGAAGGTGGCCCTGCCCCACGACCTGAAGCTGCAGACCGGCGTATTCCTGGCCATCGACGGTGTGCTGGGCGCCATCTTCGTCATCAAGTATCAGCCCTCCCGCAATGTGGACTGGGCCCTGCGGGCCATGCGCCGCGCCGGACTGCGGCCCGTGCTGGCCGTCCGCAGCGGCAATGTGACCCCCGGCCTTCTCAAGCGGAAGTTCGGCGTGGACTGCAAGCCCCTCTACCCCAATGTCTCCGCCCGTCTGGCACTGTCCGACGTGATGGAGCAGCAGGGCGACGCCCCCAACGCCGTCATCTACCGGGAGGGGCTCATGCCCCTGGCTGAGGCCGCCATCGGCTCCCGCCGCCTGCGCAGCGTTGTCAGGACCGGCACCTGGCTGTGCTATGCCGGTGCAGTGGTGGGCCTGCTGCTGACCTACTATCTCACCTCTGTGGGCAGCTACGGCACCCTCTCTCCCCTGTACATGTTGGCCTTCCTGGCCCTGTGGCTGCTGCCCACACTGCTGCTCAGCGGTCTTGCCAAGCGGTTCTGATGAAATCCGTGCCGCACAGCGGCACACCATTGCTTTTCGCTTATAAGCATGAAAAAGTCACGCGGCAGCGCCGCGTGACTTTTTTATGCTTACTTCTTAGCCCCACAACGTGGTCAGCATGGGAATGACCTGCTTCTTGCGGGACATGACGCCCGGCAGGAACACCGTGTTGTCCTTGGGCTCCGCGGCAAAGGCGTTGCGGATGACCTCGTCGCTGCCGATGTACAGCAGTTGGGTGCCCTCCTGCAAAACGTCCGTCAGCATCAGGATCACCATGTCGTAGCCGTGCTCCTGCCGCATCCGGCGCATGGCCTTCAGCAGATCGTCCTTGCGCTCCATCAGGTGCTCGGAGTTAATGCACGTCACCTGACCCACGCCCAGATTCTGCTCGGCGATGTGGAACTCCTTGAAGTCGCTGCGCAGCAGCTCCTCGGCGGACTTGCCGTCCACCGCGCCGGCGGCGAACAGCTCGCGGCCCAGGTCGTCCAGCGACACGCGGGCCATGCGGGCCAGGCGCTCCGCCATGGCGATATCCCGCTTGGTGCAGGTGGGAGACTTGAACATGACCGTATCCGACAGGATGGCCGCCGCCATCAGCCCCGCCATATGGGGCGAGGGCATGACGCCGTGCTCCTGATACATGGAGGTGATGATGGTGTTGGTGCTGCCCACCGGCTCGTTGCGGAC
>CAKTZN010000089.1 GCA_934635545.1 uncultured Oscillospiraceae bacterium
TTCGAGGAGATGATCTCCGCCATCCAGGAGGAGACCGTCCGCCGTCTGTACAGCGTCCGCATCCAGCGCAACGAGGAGATCAAGCGTGAGCGTGTGGCCAAGGGCATGACCGAGAACGTGGGCGGCGACGGCACCGTGAAGAAGCAGCCCAAAAAGGTGGTCAAGATCGGCCGCAACGACCTGTGCCCCTGCGGCAGCGGGCTGAAGTGGAAGAAGTGCGACTGCAAAGAGTACCACTCCTGATTCCATAATACCAGAACTCTGATATGACCCAAACCGGGCGGCGGCATCAGCCGCCGCCCGAGGTTTCTCTCTGGCGCAGTCTGCATTCGTTTTGTAGGGGGCGATGCCCACATTGGCCCGCACGATGAACGAATACATCTGCACTGCACGGCGGGGCGATGTGGGCATCGCCCCCTACGCCAATACAATAATCTCCCATCTATCCCCCCCGAAAGGAGCCTCACATGTTCCACACCAACACCAAAAACGGCATCACCTACCTGACCGCCGATACCCTTGACGGCGTGTGCCACGGCTTTTCCACCCGCCCCGGCGGCGTGTCCCCCGCGCCGTGGGACAGTCTGAACCTGGGCGTGGGCCGGGGCGACGATCTGGAGCGGGTGCGGGAGAATTACCGCCGCTTCTGCGCCGTTCTGGGCACAGATGTAAACCGGGTGGTACTGTCCAAGCAGATCCACGAGGACGTGGTGCGCCACGTCACCGAGGATGACGCGGGCAAGGGCCTGTGGCGTGACCGGGACTACCCCTCCGTGGACGGCATGGTCACCGACGTGCCCCATCTGCCCCTGGTGGTGTTCTCCGCCGACTGCAATGTGGTGCTGCTCTATGACCCCGTCCGCCGGGCCATCGGCGCCTGCCACGCCGGATGGCGGGGCACGGCCCTGGGCATCGCGGGCAAGACGGTGCGTGAGATGCAGCGTCTCTTCGGCTGCGACCCGGCCGATATCCGCGCCGCCATCGGCCCGGCCATCGGCCAGTGCTGCTTCGAGACGGACGGCGACGTGCCGGAGGCCCTGCGGGCCGCACTGGGCAGCGAGGCCGCGCCCTATATCACCTGGAACGGCCATAAATACCACATCGACCTGAAGGCCGTCAACGCCCTGTGGCTGCAAAAAGCCGGCATCACCCGGATCGATATCAGCGGCGACTGCACCGCCTGCCGCACCGACCTCTACTGGAGCCACCGGAAGCACGGCGGCGCGCGGGGCAGTCAGATCGCCATGATCTCTCTGGAGGACAGCCTATGAAACGACTTCTTGCCCTGCTGCTGGCGGCGCTGACGCTGCTCGGCCTGTCCGGCTGCGCCAACTGGGACGAGGGCACCTATTCCAACGACCCGCTGGACGAGCTGGCCAAGTACTATCAGACGGACGTGGAGGAGACGCCTCCGGCCCTGACGGTCTTTGCCCTGCCCTATCTGGGGGGTGAGACCCTGGATCCCATCACCTGCGCCGACGGCGTGCAGTTGACCCTCTCCTCCCTGCTGTATGAGCCGCTGTACCGTCTGACGCCCCAGTTTGAGGTGGAGAATGTCCTGGCCCAGAGCGAGAGTTACGACGCCGAGAGCTTCACCTATACCATCCGCCTGCGCAGCGGCGTCCAGTTCAGCGACGGCTCACCCCTGACGGCCCATGATGTGGCCGCCTCCCTTCTGCGGGCCCAGCAGTCCTCCCGCTACGCCGCCCGGCTGGCGGACGTGACCGGCATCCGGACGCCGGACAGCAGCACGGTGACCATCCAGTTGGCCCAGGACCGCCGCACCTTTACGGCGCTGCTGGACATCCCCATCGTCAGATCCAGCACCGAGACCCAGCTTTTTCCCGTGGGCACCGGCCCCTACGCCAAGGACGAGACCAGCGACGCCCTGTGCCGCAATTCCCACTGGTGGCGCACCGTGTCCCTGCCCTTCGATACCATCAGCCTGCTGTCCTACAAGAGCAGCGAGGCGGCGGCCTACGCCTTCTCCTCTCACGATGTCCACCTGCTAGCCTATGACATGACCGGCACCGGCGTGGACGTGGCCTCCACCAGCGGCAGCTATACCGACGCGGACACCACTATCCTGCAGTTTCTGGGCTTCAACATGGCCCGCGGCCTGTTCCAGGACGCGGACATGCGTCGGGCCATCAGCCTGGCCATCGACCGCTCCGCCATCGTCAGCGCCTATCTGGTGGGTCACGGCACCGAGGCCCAGTTCCCCATCAATCCCGCCAGCACCCTGTACCCCACGGCCCTGGAGCAGAACAGCACCGCCGGTGACTGCGCCGCCGCCATGGCCGAACTGAACATGGCCGACGGCGAGGGCGTCTATAACCTGACGCTGCTGGTCAACAGCGAGAACAGCTTCAAAACCGCTGCCGCCCAGGAGATCGCCCAGGCCCTGAACCAGTACGACTTCGACGTGACCGTCCGGGCCCTGCCCTGGGACGAGTACCTCACCGCCCTGGCCGAGGGCCGCTTCGACCTGTACTATGGCGAGTGCAAGCTCACCGCCGACTGGGACGTGACGCCGCTGCTGGGCACCAGCGGCAGCCTGAACTACGGCGGCTGGTCTGACGCCGTTATGGACACCCAGTTGGCCGCCTGTCTGACCGCGGAAAGCGAGGAGCGCCGCTCCGTTACGCTGGAGGCCCTGTGCCGCCGCCTGCAAAGCCAGACGCCCTTCATCCCCATCTGCTTCAAGCGTACCTCGGTGCTGCTGCCCTATGACACGGTGGATACCATCACCCCCACCGCCGCCGATCCCTTCTACCATCTGGAGAACTGGACCGTACACTGGGCCGCGGCGGATACCGGCAAGGATACAAAAAACTGAGACGGCCCAGCCGTCTCAGTTTTTTTATTATCCTATGATCAATACGTCCGGATCACGGCGCTGACCTTGCCCAGGATGGAGGCATTGCGCCCGTCGATGGGGCTGTACGCCTCGTTCTCCGGCATCAGCCATACCTGGCCGTCCTTGCGCTTCAGGCGCTTCACCGTGGCCTCATCTTCGATCAGTGCCACGATGATCTCGCCGTTGTGGGCCTCCTGCTGCTGATGTACCACCACCAGGTCGCCCGGCAGGATACCCGCGTTCAGCATGGACTCGCCCCGCACCCGCAGGGCAAAGTACTCGCCGTCCTTGCCGCCGGTGTCAAAGGCCAGATAGTCCTCGATGCACTCCTGGGCCAGGATCGGCGTACCGGCGGCCACCGAGCCCACGATGGGCACCCGGCCCACCGGCTCCGCCGCCTGCACAGCGGCAGGCGCCGCCTTTTCCGCCGCCGGGCGCACCAGCGTGATGGTCCGGCCCTTGCGGCCCGACCGCTTGATGATCCCGCGCTCCTCCATGTTCTTCAGATGGAAGTGCACCGTCGAGGGGGACTTCAGTCCCACCGCCGCGCCGATCTCGCGGACGGAGGGGGCAAACCCTTCCTCTGCCAACATCTGAACGATATAGTCGTAGATCTTCTGCTGCATTTTCGTCATTTGTGCCATAAGCTGCTCCTTCTCCGCCCAAGTTTATACTGGCAGGATTAGTATAGCATACTTCTCCGCAGTTTACAACAACTGTTCTAAAATATTTTTCAATTTTCGCTTGCTTTTTTTCCTTGACTGTGGTAACATTGTTTTTACCGTGATAGATATGCCTGTCGTTCGGACAGGCATGCAAATACGTTTGGAGGGTTTTCCGTATGCTTCTCTTTGTTACGATTCTGCAGTTGCTTGCCGCGCTGCTTCTGATCCTGATCGTCCTGTTCCAGTCCGGTAAGAGCCAGGGCCTGTCCGGCACCATCGGCGGCATCGCCGATTCCTACATGGCCAAGAGCAAGGCCCGTTCTCTGGACGCCAAGCTGGCCAAGGCTACCAAGTGGCTGGGTGCCGTGTTTGTTGTGCTGACGCTGGTCCTCAACTGCATGGTCGCCGCCGGCATGTAATTTGACACTGTCTGTAAAAGGAGCCCGATGCATTGCATCGGGCTCCTTTTATTTTGCGCATCTGTACACCTCGCCTGCCAGCGGCTCCACGCCCTTCCGGGCCAGCAGCTCCGCCACCGTCACAAAGCGATAGCCCTGCTGCTGCAGATGATCCACCGCCCGCAGCGCCGCCTCCACCGAGTTGAGATACCGGTCGTGCAGCAGGATGATGTCCCCGTCCCCCGTCTCCCGGTAGATGATGTCCAGGATCTTCTCCGCGTCCTTGCTCTTCCAGTCCTCCGTGTCCACCGACCAGTTGATGATAGGCGTCGCCGCGGCGGCGCACGCCTCCTCCGACAGCAGCCCGTAGGGCGGCCGCACCCAGTAGTCCCCCTCCCCCAGCAGCTCCTGCAGCAGTTCATCGTTCCGCCGCATATCCTCCTCCGCCGCGCCGCAGGACAGCTTATCCAGCTCCTGATGGTCATAGGAGTGGTTGCCCACCTGATGCCCCTCTTCGGCCATGCGGATCACGATGTCCGGATCCTTCACCACCTGGCAGCCCACCACAAAGAACGTGGCGCGGACGCCCCGCTCCTTCAGCCCATCCAGCAGTTGGGGCGTACACCGGGGCGACGGCCCGTCGTCGAAGGTCAGCGCCACATATTTGATGTCCCCGCCGTCCTCTGCCGCCGCGGCACTGTCCGCCGCCACCGCGTCCCCGGCAGGCCGCGCCCCGCCGCAGACGGCTATCAGCACCAGCGCCGCCAGCGCCAGCCACACGCCCCGTTTCATCCCATCACCTCCCCACAGCATATGCGGCGGCGGGCATAAAAAGCACCGGACGGGGTTCTCCCCGCCCGGTCTCTCTTAGCTCCGGAACACGTCCGTAATGTCCACACGCACCTCGTAATAGGAGTCCGCTGTGTACTCGTCGTCCGCAGTCCAGCCGTAGTTGGTAAAAGACAGATACGCCTCCGTCACATTCTCCCAGCCGATATCGTCGAAGCGGCTGTATTGCCAGCAGCCCTCACCTACATTGTTCTCATACCAGGTGTAAGCATACACCTCACTGCCATCCTTAAGGATGGCGTACAGCTCCGGCGTATAGGTGGGCTCCTTCTCCCAGTATACTGTGGCCAGCAGCTCCTCCGCGTCGAGCGCGGCGCTCTCCACTCTCACCGTCTGGCCGTCGATGACGAACTGCTCTCCCGGCTCGTAGTAGAAGATGTAGTCATCGGTGATCTCCTCCGCCGGAGCCTCGGGCACGATCTCGATATCGGGCCCCTCATCCCCTGCCGGATGGTTCGCGAACGGTATGATACTGAACACAAACACCAGCACCAGCATCACCAGAATGAACACAGCGACGGCTTCCACCGTTTTCTTTCCGGTGTCTCCCGCGCCCTCCCGACGAAGGGACGGCCCTCTTTTCCCCTGACGGACATCCTCCTCGTGGCACTCCTTCTGCTCATAGCAGTCCTTCCGTTCCCGGCCCGCCTCGCTCTGCCGCAGGAATTCCCGCTCATGCAGCAGCTCTGCGTTGCCCTCCTCGTCAAAATCCACCCGCATACGGCTGCTGGGCTTGTTATACGCGCCGCAGTGGGGGCACAGGTCGCTTTCGTGATAGCTGTACCGCTTCCCGCAGGATCTGCATTTGATATTTGCCATGATTTTCTCCTTTTATCCCGCTATGATCCTGATAATGACGACCACCACAGCCACCACGATCAGCAATGTCTTTCCGCCCTCCGACATCTCGCCGTCCTGATTTTTGCGGAAGGAATCGCCAAACCGCTTCAACTGCTCCGTCAACTGTCGGTTGTCCAACCCGGGAATACGCACCTGGCGGGCCGCGCCCTCGTGACATTCTTTCTGCTCATAGCAGTCCTTCCGTTCCCGGCCCGCCTCGCTCTGCCGCAGGAATTCCTGCTCATGCAGCAGCTCCGCGTTGCCCTCCTGATCGAAGTCCACCCGCATGCGGCTGCCGGGCTTGTTATACGCGCCGCAGTGGGGGCACAGGTCGCTGTCGTGATAGCTGTACCGCCGCCCGCAGGCTTTGCATTTGATGCTGGCCATCGTCGTTCCCCTCCCTTATCGACACCACGCTTCCAGATCCTCATCCTCGCTCAATGGGAAATACGCTCTGAACCGGTCAATGATCTCTTTCTCCCGGCTGATCAGCAGCGTATAGCTGCTGTCCCATGGCACGATCTCAAACCGTGCCAGCGGGTTCTGTACCTCGATCGGCAGCCGCCACAGTGCATTGTTATCGCGGGCGTCGGGCAGCGGATATTCCAGCGCCTGCTCCTCTGTGACGGACTTTTCAAAGGCGGACAGCACGGCCCATATCCACTGGGGGTTATGGTATTTCCGCTGCAGCGCCATCAGCTCGCTGCCGCTCATCCAGCAGTAGTTGTACGCCAGCTCCGGAATATCCACGTTGCACTCGCAGTCGGTGATCAGCCAGTTGTAGTTCTCCTGAATATTCCCCAGTGCGGCGAAGACCTTGTCCAGATCTGTATATCCCGCCTCGCCCTTTGCCAGGATCGCACCATAGTGCATCATTGTCTATCCCTCGTTTCTGATTCAAAGTATGCCATACCGCGGCGGCATTGTCCAGCAAGTTGAAGTTGCATTTTGGTTTTTTGCCAAAAACCCTCCGCAACTTGAAGTTTACATTCTGTGGGAACCGGTGTTTCCGGCGGCCCGCTCTTATAATTTCAGTATAGCATATTCCCTGCCGCCTTGGCAACGGCGAGGGGGAGAGTTTCGCCCTCCGGGGCGACCTACTTTTGAACTGTTGCGGTGCCCAAAATTCCGTTTGCGGCATTAAGCCGCCGAAATTTTGACCGCTGCCACTCGCTCACCTCGCTTCATCTGCCACAGGCAGCGCTCGGATCGCTCCCAACAGTGGCAAAAGTAG
The DNA here is from genome assembly GCA_934635545.1 of uncultured Oscillospiraceae bacterium. Classification (GTDB taxonomy): domain Bacteria; phylum Bacillota; class Clostridia; order Oscillospirales; family Oscillospiraceae; genus Vescimonas. The sequence goes on from CAKTZN010000089.1 coordinate 6,847, forward strand.
GCAAAAGCACCGGAAGGAACCTCCGGTTCCTTCACCTCCCGGCGCGCTATGCATCCTGCAGATTTGTGGCCCATTGCCACGCGTTCACGCATAATTTCCTTTTTCGTGTCGTTAAAAGGACCGTCTCTTCTCCAGCGCCGCTGCCGCTGATGCCTACACCGAACAACCCATCTGGCTCTACCGTTGAAAAGATGAGCGGCAGCGGCGCCGGGGCGCGAAACACTCCTACCCCGTAACATAAAAAAGCCCTTTGCTATGGCGGCTGAGCCATAGCAAAGGGCTTTTTTGATTGAGAAGATTGACTTACTTCACCAGCTCGATGATAGCGGTCTCGGCAGCATCGCCGCGGCGGACGCCGGTGCGGATGATGCGGGTATAAC
>CAKTZN010000090.1 GCA_934635545.1 uncultured Oscillospiraceae bacterium
TTCTCTCCCCCAGTCTCGCTTGCGCTCGACAGCCCCCTCTCAGAGGGGGCCTTTGGGGTGCGATGTGGTATTGTTAGACGCTTCGTAGGGCGGCCTGCCCTCAGGCCGCCGACCGATGATGCGGCGGGGTATCGTTGGTTGGCGCGTAGGGGCGACCCTTGCGGTTGCCCGCACAAGAATATTGCCGCACCGGGCGACCGTGAGGGTCGCCCCTACGGAACGTTTACCGCACCATTTCGCGCATCACATACATAACAAGGAGCAACTATGTTACAGAGAATTCTCGTGGCGGTGGTGGGTATCCCGCTGCTGCTGTTCGTTCTGATCATCGCCCCGGACTGGGCCACGGCGGCGCTTCTGTGCGCGCTGTGCGCCGTGGGCGCCCATGAGCTGCTGGCGGCGGCCTGCCGCAAGGAGCTGTGCCGCCGGTGGTGGGGCCTGAGCGCCATCATGGGCGTGACGGTGGTGCTGCGCACCTATCTGGCCGGGATCGGCCAGGCGGGCGCGGCGGCGCTGATGACCTGGCTGCTGGCGGCGTGGCTGGTGCTGCTGTTCGTCAGCGTGGTGGTGGAATACGGCACGGAGCGGGCGCTGGCCTTCCGGGACGTGTGCGCCATCCTGGTGGCGGGCGTGGCCATCCCCATGGCCTTCCAGTGCCTGATGGCGCTGCGGCTGCTGGAGCACGGCGGCGGTCTGGTGATGATCCCGCTGGTGGCGGCCTTCTGCTCCGACTCGGCGGCGCTGTTCGCCGGGATGGCGCTGGGCAAGCACAAGCTGGCCCCTGCCGTCAGCCCCAAGAAAACCGTGGAGGGCTCTGTGGGCGGCCTGCTGGGCGGTATGCTGGGCATGACCATCTTCCGCATCATCTTCTTCCTGGTGACGGAGGTGCAGCTCAACATCGCATGGTGCCTGCTGCTGGGCCTGGTGGGCGCGGTGATGGGCCAGTTGGGCGACCTGAGCTTCTCCGCCATCAAGCGGGAGTGCGGCGTGAAGGACTACGGCCGCCTGCTGCCCGGCCACGGCGGCGTATTGGATCGCTTTGACAGCGTGATCTTCGCCTCGCCCATCGTGTGGCTGATCATCAAGAGCATTACCCTGTACTGAGGAAACCGTCATGACGAAAACCATTGCCCTGTTGGGCAGCACCGGGTCTATCGGGCGGCAGACGCTGGAGGTAGTCCGGGAATTGAAGCTGCGGGTGGCCGCTCTGGCCGCCGGAAGCAGCGTGGACATGCTGGAGGCGCAGGCGCGGGAGTTCCACCCGCGCCTTGCGGTGCTTTATGACGCCGCCGCGGCGGAGGTGCTGCGGCAGCGGCTGGAGGACACGGACATTGAGGTGCTGTCGGGGCCGGAGGGCCTTCTGGCGGCGGCACAGGCCCAGGAGGCCGACACGGTGGTCACCGCCGTGGTGGGCAGCGTTGGACTGGAGCCGACGCTGGCGGCCATCCGGCTGGGACGGCGCATCGCCCTGGCCAACAAGGAGACACTGGTGTGCGCCGGTGAACTGGTGATGGCCGAGGCGGAGAAGTACGGCGCGGACATCGTGCCGGTGGACAGCGAGCACTCCGCCATCTTCCAATGCCTGCAGGGCTGCGGCGACCGGGGCGAGATCCGGCGGCTGATCCTCACCTGCTCCGGCGGACCCTTCTTCGGCAAGAGCTACGAGGAGCTGGAGGGCATGACCCCCGCCCATGCCCTGAAGCATCCCAACTGGAGCATGGGCGCCAAGATCACCATCGACTCGGCCACGCTGATGAACAAGGGACTGGAGGTCATCGAGGCCATGCGGCTGTACGGTCTGCCCCTCTCTCAGGTGGACGCGGTGGTGCACCGCCAGAGCGTCATCCACTCGCTGGTGGAGTTCCGGGACGGGGCCATGCTGGCCCAGTTGGGCACGCCGGACATGAAGCTGCCCATCCGCTACGCCATGACGTGGCCGCAGCGCTCGGCATCGCCGGAGAAGCCGTTGGATCTGCTCTCCTGCGGGGCGCTGACCTTCGCGCCCATCGACCAGGACGCCTTCCGCTGCTTCGCCGTCGCCCGGCAGTGCGCCGCCGTGGGCGGCACCGCCTGCGCCATCATGAACGCCGCCAACGAGGAGGCGGTGTGGGCGTTTCTGCGGGGGGAAAATTCCTTCAACGGCATCCACCGTGCGGTGGAGGCGGCGCTGGATCGCGTGGCGGTGAAATACCGGCCAAGCCTTGCGGATATACTGGAAGCAGACCGTCTTGCCCGGGAAGCGGCGCGGGCGGTACTGTCACGATAAAGGAACGGTAAGCTATGACGACCATTTTGTATATTCTGGTGGCCATCCTCATCTTCGGCATCCTCATCGCCGTCCATGAGCTGGGTCACTTTCTGGCGGCCAAGGCCTGCGGCGTGACCGTCAACGAGTTCTCCATCGGCATGGGGCCCGCCCTGTGGAAAAAGCAGAAGGGCGAGACGCTGTACGCCCTGCGGGCCATCCCCTGCGGCGGCTTCTGCGCCATGGAGGGCGAGGACGAGGACTCCGACGATCCTCACGCCCTGTACCGCCAGGGCTTCTGGGCCAAGCTGGTGATCTTCGCCGCCGGGGCCTTCATGAACTTCGTCACGGGGCTGGTGATCCTGCTGATCCTGTACAGCGGGGCCAAGGCCTTCTACGATCCCACCATCACCGCCTTTGCCGACGGCTGCCCGCTGGAAGCGGAAAACGGTTTACAGGTGGGCGACACGCTGCTGTCCATCGACGGCGAGCGGGTGTATATGTACTCCGACGTGGGGCTGCTGCTGGGGCTGAACCAGGACGGCACCTTCGACCTGGTGGTGCGCCGGAACGGGGAGAAGGTCACGCTGACGGACTTCCCCATGGAAAAGGCGGAGTATCTGGATCAGAACGGCCAGCCCTACACCGGCTACGGCCTGCTGTTCGGCGTGAAGGAGGCCACGGTGGGCGACCGGCTGGCCAATAGCTGGAACAACGCCCTGGACTTCGTGCGGCTGGTGCGGCTGAGCCTGAAGATGCTGGTGACCGGCCAGGCGGGACTCCGTGATCTCAGCGGCCCGGTGGGCATCGTGTCCACCATGACGGAGGTAGGCCAGTCCTCGGCCAACGTGGCGGCGGCCATCGAGAACATCGCGTATCTTGCGGCGCTGATCGCCGTGAACCTGGCGGTGATGAACCTGCTGCCCCTGCCGGCGCTGGACGGCGGCAAGATCTTCTTCATGGTGGTGAACGCCGTCTCCATGGCGCTCATCAAGAAGCAGATCCCCCTGAAATACGAGAACTATATCCACTTCGCGGGACTGGTGCTGCTGCTGGCGCTGATGGCGCTGGTGACCTTCAGCGACGTGTGGAAGCTGTTTACCTGAGAGAGGGCGAGGCTATGAGCAGACAGATGAACATCGGCGGCGTCATCATCGGCGGCGGGGCGGACATCACCATCCAGTCCATGTGCAACACCGCCACCGAGGATGTGGCCGCCACCGTGGCCCAGATCCTGCGGCTGGAACAAGCGGGCTGCCAGATCATCCGGGTGGCCGTGCCCACCATGGAGGCGGCCGCCGCCATCGGCCGGATCAAAAAGGCCATCCACATCCCGCTGGTGGCGGACATCCACTTCGACTACAAATTGGCCCTCCGGTGCGCCGCCGAGGGGGTGGATAAGATCCGCATCAACCCCGGCAACATCGGCGCCCAGGAGCGGGTACGGGCCGTGGCGGAGGCGTGCCGCGACCATCATATTCCCATCCGCATCGGCGTCAACGGCGGGTCGCTGGAGAAGCCGCTGCTGGCCAAGTACGGCGGCGTGACGGCCCAGGCGCTGGTGGACAGCGCCATGGGGCATGTGCGCCTTTTGAACGACTGCGGGTTTGACGACATCTGCCTGTCGGTGAAGTGCTCTCATGTGCCCACCAACATGGCGGCGTACACCCTGCTGTCCCGCGAGACGGACTATCCCCTGCACCTGGGGGTCACCGAGGCGGGCACGCCGGAGATGGGCGTGCTGAAATCCGCCATCGGCATCGGCGGCCTGCTGTGCCAGGGCATCGGCGACACCATCCGGGTCAGCCTGACCGCCGATCCCGTGGAGGAGGTGGTGGCCGCCAAGCGCATCCTGCAGGCGGCGGGCATCCGGAAGTCCGGGCCCGACCTGATCTCCTGCCCCACCTGCGGCCGGACGAAGTACGACATGATCCCCATCGCACGGGAGGTGGAGCAGCGGCTTCAGGGCTGCACCAAGCCCATTACCGTGGCGGTGATGGGCTGCGCCGTCAACGGCCCCGGCGAGGCACGCAGCGCCGACGTGGGCATCGCCGGCGGCGACGGCGAGGGCTTGCTGTTCCGCAAGGGGGAGATTTTATACAAGGTGCCCCAGGACAAGCTGGTGGACGCCCTGATGGCGGAGATCGAGCGGTTGTAAGGGGCACCATGTTTCGGTGAACATTCGTAGGGGTCGGGGCGTTAAGAAAACATGCCGGTGGCATGTTTTTAGCCTCCGATCTCGGCGGCTATGCCGCCGTAGCATCCATCTTGTTTTTGAAAGTACCATCTTACATCGGTGGGCGGACAGAGTCGTCCGCCCCTACGGACGCGCTGACGGCGGTGCCGATGGGTACCGGGCGGGGCGTCGAGGACGCCGCCCCCTACGGAACGAATAACGAACCCGATGCGTATGACGGCGGGCCGACAGAGTCGTCGGCCCCTACGGAACGAACATCGAACCCTTGCGTATGACGGTGGGCGGACAGAGTCGTCCGCCCCTACGAAATGAACACCGATACCCATCCCAACACCCCCCCCACCCCCAACCACACATCCACACACAGAGGAAAAGGACGAGATTATGGCGGATAAAATACCGTTTTTTGATTTTTTTGACCGGTTCGTACCGCCCCGTGAGCTGCGGCTGCTGCTGCATGACGCGGCGGTGACCGGCGGCGTGCTGAACCGGGCCGAGCGCACCATGGAGCTGGAGCTGCAGACCGGCGAGCATCTGCCCGACGCGGCGGTGGAGGCGGTGCGCCAGCTTCTGATGGAGGAGTACAAGCTGCGGCAGCTCCGCATCACGGTACACACCATCCAGCCCGGCAAGAAGGCCAAGGAGGTACTGATGGGCAAGCCCATCAAGGGCAAGGCCATCCCCATGATAGACCTGAACCCCAAGATGGGCGCCATCGTGCTGGAGGGCAAGGTCTTTGCCGCGGAGCTCTATGAGACGCGGCGGCCGGGCCTGTGGTGCCTGACCTTCGACATGACCGACAACAAGGGCAGCGTCAGCGTCCGGAAGTACATGGACGACAAGGAGGCCAAGCCCCTGGAGGGCCAGATCAAGGTGGGCATGTGGCTGCGGGTACAGGGCTTCATCGAGCTGACCCGGGACGGCAAGGACATCCAGCTCCGGCCCATGAACATCACCAAGATCGGCCACGAGGGCCGGAAGGACACCAACCCGGAAAAGCGGGTGGAGCTTCATCTCCACACCCGCATGTCCAACATGGACGCGCTGACCGACACGGCGTCGGTCATCAAGCAGGCCATCGACTGGGGACACCCCGCCATCGCCATCACCGACCACGGCGTGGCACAGTCCTTCCCCGACGCGTGGCACACCGCCAAGGGGAAAATTAAAATTCTCTACGGCATCGAGGGGTATTTCGTCAACAATCTGGACGACCGCATCGCCGTTCACGGCGACCAGGATCAGCTCTTCGACCAGGAGATCGTCTGCTTCGACATCGAGACCACGGGTCTGAAGGTCACCACCGAGGCCATCACCGAGATCGGCGCGGTGGTGCTGAAAAACGGCCAGATCACCGACACGTTCCAGACCTTCGTCAATCCCCAGCGGCGGCTGACGCCGGAGATCATCGGCCTGACCGGCATCACCGACGCCATGCTGGCGGGGGCACCCTCCCTGAAGGAGGCGCTGACGGCGTTTCTCACATTCGTCAACGGCCGCCCGCTGGCGGCACACAACGCCCCCTTCGACATCGGGTTCATCCGGGCCGGGTGCGAAAAGGTGGGCCTGCCCTTTGAGCCCACCTACATCGACTCCCTGATCCTGGCGCAGAATCTGCTGCCGGAGCTGCACAAGTACAAGCTGGATATCGTGGCGGAGTATCTGGATCTGCCCGCCTTCAACCACCACCGGGCCTCGGACGACGCGGGGATGGTGGCCTATATGCTGATCCCCTTCTTCGACAAGATGCGCAAAGAGCTGCACATCGACCGCATCCAGCAGATCAACAACGAGATGGCCAAGCTGCGGCCCCAGGGCAGCAAGTCCAACCGCTTCCCCAAGCACATCATCATCCTGGCAAAAAACAAGCTGGGCCTGAAGCACCTGTATCAGCTCATCACCGCCTCTAACCTGAAATACTTCCACCGGGTGCCCACCATCCCCAAGACGGAGCTGGCCGCCCACCGGGAGGGTCTGATCATCGGCTCGGCCTGCGAGGCGGGTGAGCTGTTCCGGGCCGTGGCGGAGCACCGGGACTGGCAGGAGCTGAAACGCATCGCCAGCTTCTATGACTATCTGGAGATCCAGCCGGTGTGCAACAACATGTTCATGCTGCGCAACGGCGACGTGCAGTCGGTGGAGGAGCTGCGGGAGCTGAACCGCACCATCGTCCGCCTGGGTGAGGAGCTGGGCAAGCCCGTGTGCGCCACCGGCGACGTCCACTTCCAGGAGCCGGAGGACGAGGTGTACCGCCACATCCTGCTGGCCAGCAAGAAATTCTCCGACGCCGATGCGCCGCTGCCCATCTACTTCAAGACCACCACCGAGATGCTGGAGGAATTCTCCTATCTGGGGCCGGAAAAGGCCCGGGAGGTGGTCATCACCAACCCCCGGCACATCGCCGACCTGGTGGAGGAGATCGAGCTGCTGCCACCGGGCCAGCTCTTCCCGCCCCGGCTGGCCAACTCCGAGCAGGAGCTGAACGACAAGGTGTGGGCCAAGTGCCACGCCATGTACGGCGACAACCCGCCCCAGCTCATCGTGGATCGCCTGAACGTGGAGCTTGACAGCATCCTGGGCAAGTACGACGTGGTGTACATGTCCGCCCAGAAATTAGTGCAGCGGAGCCTGGAAAACGGCTATCTGGTGGGCTCACGAGGTTCTGTGGGCTCGTCGCTGGTGGCCTATATGTCCGGCATCACCGAGGTGAACTCCCTGCCGCCCCACTACTACTGCCCCAA